>DAOVZA010000360.1 GCA_030635405.1 Desulfocapsa sp. | reverse complement strand
CTTTACGTTCACGGCCATCCTACCGCAGAGTACTCATGCAGGACAAGCAGTGCGATCAGTATTGTCGGACACAGACAATGACGGAGTGCCCGATGCGCAGGACAACTGCCCGAATACCATTCAGGTGTATAAGGTAGATCCAACAAGCCGTATTGCACCACTTTTTGAACCGGAGCATATTGTAGAGAAGATGGTGGCAGTAACTGTTGATACTTATGGCTGTGCTATGGATAGCGACAAGGATGGGGTTCCTGATCACCAGGATTACTGTCCAAATGATACTCTGCCGGCAATTTCTGCCGGTGTTACTAGACGTGGTTGTCCTCTCCAGAGTGATGGTGACGGCACTCCAAATTACCGAGATAAATGTCCAGATACTCTTCAGGGAATCCCTACTGATCGTTTTGGTTGTCCGAAAAAGACTGAAATTTCAATTTAAGATGGGTGGTGTAGTAATAGAATCGAACGCTTCTATTTTTTGATTCATTAAGGCAGTTTTTCAAGAAGCTTATAATAAACCCATCCCTTACCTTTTTTATCAGATTCGACTTGAACCCAATTACCCAAATAAGCCAAAGTCTTTATTTGTGTTCCTTGCCTGAGAATGAATTGGACACTATTTTTCATCCCTGGTCCTGTACGGACATTACATGTTGTTAATACTTCCATTGTTAACGGAGTAACAAAAACAACTTTTGATCCATTACTTAAAGCGTTTTTTCCCTGCGGAGCATGAATGGGTTGAAGGAGTTGTTGTGCCTTGCTTGATAAGTTAAATGCTTTTTCTATATCACCCTCATTTAGAGCAGCAACACTCATCGTTATCGTTTGTTCTATCTCACTCACGGTCTGCTGCTGTGAGGCACTCATTGTCTTTCCGGAAATAGCTTTAAGTATTGTTTTCACTTCTGCAATATTTGCAACAGTGTTTGCTTTGCTGCTATGGCTCCGTAATTTTGCCTTGCTACGAACGACTTCTCTGGTGCTCTGCTGTTGGGAAAGGACAAGTTTTTTGATTTCATCCTGCTTCTCATGAAGTTTTTGCTGCAGGCTCTCGACTTTTGTATTCAAATCCTGGTTTTGCTTTTCAAGTTGGCTGAGCAGATTAGTTTCTGTTGCTTGCTTACCGGTACAGCCGCTGATAGTAAAGATAAGCAAAGAAAACAACGGAAGTATCACTCTTTTACAGTTTAGCGATTCGCAGTTAAAATTTATCATTTCGGTACCAGGATTGTTTTTAATCATATTATTATGACCCATTGTCGCTTGTATGGCATTTAAAAAGAAGGTCTGTAATGATTTTATGTAATAGCATGGTAGAAGTCAATAGTCATAATGTTCATATTGATCTATCCCGCTATCAGTTCTCAGGTGATTAAACAACGGTGTCCGGCAGATGTTTTGTACTGTAATGTCCTGTTTTTATAATGATAGAATTACTATGCTTCGTCTATGGGGCTATCTTTTTTTTCAATAACTCATCATTTTCAAGCTCAATGGTATAAAAAATATCGGCAGCATTGCTGTTAGCACCCGTGGTTGTCTGGACATGCACTTTACGATTCAGGCGGTAACGAGTCATAAACTCACTCTCACCTGTTTTTACATCAGCGCTTATTGAAACAGAAAGTTTATTGTTTATTTGTTTTCCAACAGCAAGCCTTGCTCCTTCATTGTCATTGGGTGGTGAACCTGTAAGAAGATAGGAGATAACATACCCCTCTGACATGGGTGGGTTGGAATAGGTTGTGAGTCTAGGTTTGTCTGCAGGGCCTATGGCGTAGATTCCTGCAACGACGTCACCAATGGTTCGTGTTGCCCGAAGGTTTATGCCAGGTCTACTTAAGGGGCCCCCTGGGAAAGAGATCACTCCGGTTTCAATGTCAAGATCCTGCCCGTAGGCACGAAAACTGCCCTGCTTGATATGAAAGGCACCGCTGCCGGTCATCTGTTCGCCTGGTTCTGAGAGTACAGTCAGTTGGCCATCTATAAAGGCATTAAAGCCAAAAGCAACAAAATGAACATCGTTTCCAAGGGTGATTTTGAGGAGCATATGAAAAGGAGATTTGACCTCATCTTCTTTTTTCTCTTGAATGATAACCATATCGGTAGAAACTGATTGGCTTCCAGGTGGTAATTGCCGTAACAGAACATTTGCCTTGGGGATGGTAACTTCTCCAGTGAGGCTCATACGTTCATCTTTCTTTTCAAAAAGGATATCCGATGAAAGGAAAACTTCAATATCCCGTAGATTAACTAACCTGAAATTATTTCCTTTCATGGTGAGGTGTGCGTCCCATCCCTGTTTGTCGTTAAGACTCGTGTTTCCAGTAATTTGCATTGACCCTTCTGGCGAGTTAAATGTTCCTTTTAGGGAGATACTGGTATTGTCGGCAAGAATATCAAGACTGGTATTTGAAAGTTCTAGTCCTATTTGGGGGATGAGTACATGCTGAAGGGTGAGCTGTCCTTTGCCGTTAATATCTGGCTGCTCGATGGTTCCAAGTATCGTGAAATCAATATCAATGGCTCCTGCTAATGCATCGATTTCGGGTGTCAGTGCTTCGATCAAGTCAAAGTTTTTAGCATTAACATAGAGTTTACCATCAAGCCTTGCTTTGGTTCCGATGTCTTTTTCAAGAAGGTTGGGCGATTTAATATTACCACTGACAATATTTGAATTAACACTGAGATCGAAGTCTGCATTCAGTGATTCATCAAGTATCTTGAGAGTGAGTTGCAGGCCTTCATGTGATAATGTGTCTGTCTTTTTATCCGTGTGATAGGTGATTTTTCCGGGGGTTATCTCTGCATTTATATCAGCTTTGAGAGAGTCTTCCATTGTAATAAGTGCTTTTGCTGAAAAAAGCCCTGTGAGCTTGTCCAGTGTATCGGGAAACCATGGGGAAAGCCATTCAAGAGGGATATCCTGTATCTGTACATCGCCATTGGTGTTGCTGTTTTCAGAATCCCAAAATCCTTCCATACAAATTTTTGAGTTGTCTCTGTTGACACAAAACGCATCAAGCGAGGCTTCTTTTGCGGTAGCAGAAACTTTTGATGGATTTTGTAGATTCCAGTCACCAAAATCTGTGGAAAGAATATCGAATGTGTTCAGATAAGCATTCCAGTTTT
>DAOVZA010000214.1 GCA_030635405.1 Desulfocapsa sp. | reverse complement strand
AATAATATTATCGGCATTTCTCACCGTGCTCAGCCTGTGTGCGATAATAATAGCTGTCCGGTCTTTTAGAATGGCATTCAG
Organism: Desulfocapsa sp.; assembly: GCA_030635405.1. Next base: position 4,681 of record DAOVZA010000214.1, on the reverse strand, counting down.
GTTCTTCTGACTGGCCTGCTCGGATTCTGTATCGAGTGAACTTGTTGCTTCGTCAAATATGATAATACGGGGGTTTGAGTAGAGGATTCGTGCAATGGCAATCCTCTGCTTCTGACCGCCCGAGAGTTGCAAACCACTCTCTCCCACCTTTGTTTCGTAACCCAGAGTAAGGTTGGATATAAACTCATGAGCGTTTGCCAGTTTTGCTGCTTCAATCACCTTCTCCATTGTCTCTTCGGTATCACCCATGGATATATTTTCTCTGATGGTTCCATTGAAAATAAAGTTTTCCTGCAATACAAAACCAGTCAATCTGCGAAGGTTGGAGAGGTTGATGTTTTTTATGTCATTACCATCAACCATAATTTTACCTTCTGTGATATTGTAAAATCGAGCGATCAACTTTACCAGTGTGGTTTTGCCTGAGCCGCTTCGACCGACAATAGCGACTGTCTGCCCGGGTGGTATCTTCAAGTTTATGTTGGAAAGAATATAAGGATCGTCCTCACCCCCGTAACGGAAAAACACATTTTCAAAAACGATCTCACCTTTGGCCTCCTTAAGGATAACACCGGTTGACTGATCCATGGATTCTGGAAACTCTGGTTTTGCAACAAATACGTCATTGAGTCTGTTAACAGAGACAAGGGTTTCCTGGATGTCATCCCATACCGTTATAATGCGGTTTATGGGTGTGATGACACTGCCCATAAGAGCCATAAAAGCCATCAATTCACCGATGCTGATGGTTCCCTGGATGACTTTTTGGGCGCCATACCAGAGAATAATCGTTGAACTTAGGGTGGCTACAAAATCGCCTATCGAATGAAAGTACATGCCTGTATTGTACAATTTGAAGTCGATATTCAAACTCTTTATAAATTTGTCTTCCCATTTCCAGCGGGTTGGATACTCTATATTCATTGCCTTTATTGTATCGATTGCATTGATGGACTCAATCAAGTGCGATTCGGAGTCGGCCCTGGCGGTAAAAGAATCAATATTCAGCCTCTTAAGTATAGGTGTAAAGACTATCGTTGTCACTATGAAAACGGGTATAAAGAAAAGAACCAACAGGGTCATCTGTATGTTGTAGTAGAACATCAACGTGAGATAGACCACGATAAGGATGGTATCCAGCACGATGGTGAGGGCTGTATTGGTCAAGAAATTGCGAATCTTCAGGTTCTCACCAAAGCGGGTAATAAAATCACCTATCCTCCTCACCTTAAAGTAGGCCAGAGGAAGGGCCAGCATGTGCTTGTAAAAGAACACCAGCATCCTCAAATCTATTTTCATACTTGTATGGATGATTAAATACTGGCGAATAATCATAGTCAGAATACGAAATACAAGGACAATGAGCATGCCGACAAGCATAATGTTAAGCATGGATATATTCTGGTGTATGAGAACCTTATCCACCACATTCTGGGTAAAAATAGGAGTAGCCAGGCCAAAGATATTCAGAATAAGTGAGGCAATGAAAATCTCAAAGAGGATTAATTTATAGGGGAGTATAAAATGTATAAAATTCTTTAAAGAAGATCTGTATCCTTCCTGTTCTTCAAATTCCGAGGTACTTTACAGCGTGAGTGTGATGCCGTTCCAATTCTCCACAAAATAGTCCTTCTTGTATTTTCGAAGACCGCGGGCTGGATCAGCAATCCATATGTTTTGTTTATCGGTTTTATAAACGATCATATAGTGGTAGCCCTGCCAGTGCACGATACAGGGAAGCTGGGCTGACATTAGATCATCATAGGTAAGTTTCATTCCTCTGGTTGAAAATCCTAACTGTTCAGCAGCCGATGCCAGATTGGCCAGGGAAGCACCACTTAAATCAACATGTGCCAGCTCCCGCAGTCTGCTGGATGAAAAACGCTTTCCATAATATTTCGCTATCATCATGATACATGTTGTGCCACAGGTCATCTGATCGTGTTGTTTGATGAAAGGAAAGCTTATGTGCTGCCGGTAAAAAGAAGAAAAGTTTCTAAAAAATGTTTTCTTTTTCTTAGAAGGCGCAATGTCATCTTTTGAAATGTCTTTCTTAACCTTGATGTCCTTTAAGGCAGCAAGCTCCTGTTTAATCATTTCTTTGTAAGGAATGGGGGGGCTTTTGGTGAGATAGGAGTTGATTCTGTCTTCCATCACCCTTTGAATTTTGGGGGATTTTGCTATGAGCTGGTTGAAGTCTCCTTTTGTAAGTGAAAACAGGTGACAGTCTGTGAGACAGATAACATCAGCGGTACGCCTGGTATCTTCAACCAGAGCTTTTTCTCCGAAGAAGTCACCCTCACGCAGGAAGTTCACGATCTCGTGTTTATTCTTATCCCATACAACAATTTTGACCTTTCCACTTTCAATGAGGTAGAATTTATCAGACTCTGCACCCTGCCTGAATACGACATCACCTTCCTTATAAAATTCAGAGTCAAACTTTCGAAGCAGTTCCTGTAAATCCTTGGGTGGTACCACGGCCAGATTGGTGCAGGTTTTTAAGAAATGATTAATGGATGTATATCTTATAAATTTATCAAAATACTCCCTTGATTCTGGTCTGGCGAACAGGTAATCGTTAAATGAAGACTTATCTATGCATATGAGAACACTGTCTTCCACAGCCCTGGCAGCAGCGTTTCTGGGGTTTTCCGTAATTAAGGCGGTCTCACCGAAATGATCGCCTTTCGTATTAACACCAAGGTTGATTTCTTTGCCCTGCTCATTCTTTTTCAGTATCCTTATCTTTCCACTATAGACAATATAGAAACTGTCTCCCTCATCACCCTGATCGAAGACAAGCTCGCCTGCACTTACCGATCTTAGTCTGGCGAGCTGAATCAATTCAGCCAGTACCTTGTCCTCATATATGGAGAAAAGAGGTATTTTTCTTATAAATTCAAAAAGATCTTTTGTGTCCATAAGATTTCGAATTTGTGATCTGGTGCATTTGTCTATTACTCTTTATTTCATGTTCAGCATTTCTTTTTTGCAAAAGAACTTCTACTTATATATCAGATCATAACTTACCAGAACATTTTTTTTTCAAATAATTTTTCACATCTTCTGGTAGAGAGGTAAATTCAAGACGTCCCCTGACATTCAATGAGGTGGACGAAGATGGATCCAATAATATCACTTTAGCATATGCTTCAGAGAGCTCGACGGTTTCCTCTGGTACCAGAAGAATTTTGAGGTTGGAGTAGTTTGCGACCTGTTTCTCAAGTGAAACTTCGGCAGTAGCATCACCCAGGCGTGTAATATAACCTGGAATGTTCATTTCAGACACAGTCTTGCCCTCCACAGGAAAGCATTTAATGGGTAATGGAGGTTCAAGGTCGATCAATGGTAGGGCTTCCTTCTCTACTAAAGAAATCTGGTAGCTACCTTCCATGCCGAAGACATCATATACGGTTGCCGGATGGCCGATACCTTTAAATTGCACGTCTATCGTTTGTCGAACACGCACCTGTGATCGTACCTTTTCATAGGTATCCTGGCTGATCAAAATCTGTCCACCGGTAGTGTATGACTCGATGCGATATGTCGTGTTAATGGCGGTGCCCACTGCCCCATATTTTGAACGCTTCTCGGAGCCAATATTGCCGACAATTACCTCTCCGGTGTTAATCCCAATACCCATAGCGAGTTCGGGCAGATTATGCCGTAACTGCTCTTCATTTATTTCACCCATTTTGTTTTGCATATCAATGGCACATGCAACGGCACGATGGGGATCGTCGCTTGCAGCAAGGGGCGCACCAAAAAAAACAAGGATACCATCCCCCAGAAATTCGTCAACAGTTCCACGATAGCGGGCGATTACCTCTACCATAGGTTCCAGGTAACGATTAAGGATGTTAATCACTTCGCGAGGAGACAATTTGGATGAAAGAGAAGTAAAACCCCGCAAATCGGAGACCAGGAAGGTAACCTCGCGCGTCTCTCCGCTCATTTCCAAACCTTCGGGTGATCCCATCAGTTCTTCCACCACTTCATTGCTTAAGTAGCGGCCAAAAGTGGCGCGAATGAAGTCCCGCTGGCGGAGGCTCTCTAATTTTTCTCTCTCCTCTTTAATATAACGATAAACAACGATGGCAATCAAGGCGAAGGCAACCATTAAGAGCGGACGGACGATATGCAAAATGACATGCCCGTACAGGAAACCTGAGGCTGCAATACCCAAGTATGATGCTGCAACCAAAAGGGTGCCAAGTGAAAAGTAGATAGAGGCAAAGCTGAGTGACAGGCAAAGAACAATGATCAGTAAAACCACCTCGATGATCATCATCTCATAGGTTGTAAGTTCCCTCAAGAATGATTGAGTCAGAATGGTATGCATGGCATTTGCATGGACTGCACTCAAAGGGATACGTGTATCGGTTGGTACCGGGCCTATATCCAAAGTCCCTGTTGCGATTTCAGAAACTATAGCGATCTTTCCTTTAAGCTCTTCCCTCCATATCTCCATTTCATCGCGGTCCTCTGAAGTACGAAGAACATCGGCAAAGTTATAATGCTTCATCCGTTCCCAGGGACCGATGAAGTTGATCACCATATTACCACGTCGATCAATGGGAATAATCATATTATGTGTTTCTGTTTCGCCGGGCTGTTTGGCATTTTTGAGCGTAATGGTGTTTCCAGGTTTGACAATGATATTTTGTGGAGGGACGTT
>DAOVZA010000234.1 GCA_030635405.1 Desulfocapsa sp. | reverse complement strand
TGGCGTATGTTTCGAATTATGGGGGAGTTTGTTGAGGGGTTCGACTCTATGTCAGCCATAAATATCCCAGCGATATCTATTTACGGATCTGCAAGAACACCTAAAGATGATCCTTGGTATAAACTAACAGAAACTATAGCAGCAAGTCTGGTTCAAGAAGGATTTGGGGTTATTACTGGTGGCGGTCCAGGTATTATGGAGGCCGCGAATAAAGGTGCAACGGAGGCAGGTGGCCTATCGGTGGGGCTTAACATTGCACTCCCCCATGAACAGGATTCCAATCCCTATGCCAATATGTCTATACAGTTTAAGTATTTTTTCGTAAGAAAAGTTATGTTTATGAAATATTCCATGGGCTTTGTCTGTATGCCAGGCGGATTTGGATCACTTGATGAACTTTTTGAATCATTAACGCTCATCCAGACGCAAAGAATCAAGCCCTGTCCCATTGTTTTAGTTGGAAGTTCGTTCTGGGGAGGGTTGATTGATTGGATGAAAGATCAGTTTGTTGCCAATAATACTATAAATGAAGGTGACCTTGATCTGGTAACCATTATGGATGATCCTGTAGAAGTAGTTGATTTTATGAAACGAAGAATAGTAGTATAAATTTGAACTCAATAAAAATTGCTTTTCCAAGTTTGTTTATACTGAAGGGGTATATGTATGGCTCAGATTGACGCGTTTTTTAAATTGATGAACGATGAAGGAGCTTCCGATTTACATATGGTTGCAGAGCAGCAGCCCATTCTTCGTATCCGTGGTGATATGGAGCGTGTCAAGTTTAAGAAGATGGGAAATGAAGAATTGAAGGCCATGCTCTATGAAATCTGTCCTGAGGATAAGATTAAGATTTTTGAGGAACTTGGCGATGTCGATTTTGGTTATGAAATTCCTGGGCTTGCAAGGTACCGTTGTAACTTCTTTCGTCAGAAATATGGTATAGGCTCAGTTTTCCGTGAGATTCCAAGTGATATTCTTACCTGTGAGCAACTAGGCCTCCCTAAAGTTGTTAGCCGCCTTGCTTATCTTCCTAAGGGGCTGGTTTTGGTTACAGGACCCACCGGATCAGGTAAATCTACAACACTTGCTGCTATTGTTGATGAGATCAACAGAAACAGAAAAGATCATATTTTAACCATCGAAGATCCCATCGAGTTTGTTCATCAAAGTCAAAAATGTATCGTTAATCATCGAGAGGTTGGGCAGCATACAAAAAGCTTCTCAGCGGCTCTTCGTGGTGCACTGCGTGAAGATCCTGACATCATAATGATTGGTGAGATGCGTGATCTTGAAACAATATCCCTTGCGATGGAAGCTGCTATGACAGGTCATTTGGTGTTTGGTACACTTCATACCCTTAATGCCATGAAAACCGTTGATCGTGTGATTGAAATTTTCCCTGCTAATCAGCAGGGACAGGTTCGATCTACTCTTTCCGATGCTTTAAAAGCTGTTGTCTCTCAAACGCTGTTTAAACGTTCTGACGTTAAAGGACGTTGCGCTGCACTTGAAGTACTGATTGCGACTCCTGCTGTTCGAAATTTAATCAGGGAAGGAAAAACTTATCAGATTGCATCTGTAATGCAGACAGGTAAAAAATATGGTATGCGAACGCTTGATGACAGTATTATGGAGTATCTCGATAAACGCCAAATTAGTGCAGATGATGCTTATTCGAACTGCGTAGAGAAATCGAAATTTTTAAAATACTTGAAGAAGCCACCGTCTGATTTTACCGAAATTTAATAAGATTTTATAGATAAAAGGACTAAGAGTGATGAGTGAGAATACAGAAAAAGACAAAGAATTTTATAAAATGGCAGATGCATTCATTGCAGTAGCCAACGACCATAGTGGGAAGGCGGACCAGGGAAAGGTTAGTGCCACATTTTTATATGCTGCCGCACGATTTAATACTTTTCTCGTGGCATCTGCTTCGAGCTCTGCAGACGAGTTTTCATCCCGAAGGGATGAAGCCATGGAATATTTTGTGGATGAATATAAGAAAATGTTAGAAGAACATTTTACCGATTATACCGATAACTATGAGAAGTATATAGGAAGCGGTAAGTAAGAAAGAACTGTAAGAGTAGCTGTATACAATAGAAAAGCTATCTGGAGCTGCAGTGCTTTCTTCTACGAAGGCATTATTTAGAGTGGTGAACTTGCAACGCTGTGTGCCGAAGGCAGCGGTTGAGGAACGATAAGTGGTATGATTTGTTTACTCATGGCCTTAGTTGTGGATGCGACTCTATGAAACACCGATTGGGCACCCTGTTTTCCAAGCTCGACAATTTCCCAGCAGTCTGAAGCCTGAGTAAGAGCCTGCATGAAAGCAAGGTGCTGTGTGTGACCACAGTGAGTAGCAGTTACATGTCCCATTATGGGGCATCCAAGAAGGGCTAAGTCTCCAATAAGATCAAGAACTTTGTGACGGATAAATTCATCACTAAAACGTAGGCCATCTTCGTTGAGAATAGAGTTTCTGTCCCAATGAATAGCAATCACATTACTTAAATTCCCGCCTTGAGCCAGTCCATTTGCCCAGAGTTCTTCAACCTGCTCTACATAGCCAAATGTTCTGGCCTGTGAGATTTCTTTGGCGAAATTGTCGGCTGTGAGGTCAAGGCTGTAGGATTGTGTTTTGATAAATGAATCGTCAAATTGAATTGTTCCACTGACTTTGAATCCTTCGTATGGCACAATTTTTATCACTGTGTCACCGGAAGTGAATGTAATCTCTTTGGTGATACGAAGAACTTTTCGCATGGCTTTCTGTTTCTTTAACCCAGCTTTTTTGAGCAGAAGGATAAAAGGACCGGCACTGCCATCCATGATAGGTACTTCGCCACTGTCAAGTTCAATATTTGCATTATCAACACCGAAGCTTTGCAAGGCTGCCATGATGTGTTCTGTGGTAGAAACGTACATTTCTTTATCTGCGATGGTTGTGGCAAGTCTGGTATCGACTACCTTATCCATATGTGCGGGGATGCCATTTTTATCATCAAGGTCAGTACGAAAAAAACGAATTCCAGAGTTTGCAGCGGCGGGTCTGATGATCAGGTTGACTGGATCACCAGAGTGAAGTCCGATTCCATAACAGCTAACTGATTTTTCTAATGTGTGCTGATGTGGATCAAGTGAAATTGATGTCATTGCAAATCCTTATATATGAATGGAAAAGAGTACTTACGGTATTCACAAAAGATATCTGCAATAATCGTGCCGATGTGGCCGATTAGATTTTGCGAGCCCTTGCAGTGTTGAATGAACGAAAGAACAGGTGGTTAGGTGTGTGTGGCTTTTTGTCCTTCATGTGTGTGCTTGTGTCTTCAATGACACAAGTGGGTGATAAATGACATATTATTAGGTTAGGGTTGTCTTAAGGTGACAACTGAAATGTAGTATCAATGAATGTGTCAAAGTCACTATTGGTACTAACTTCCATCTTTAAGCTATAGCAAGGTAAATCGAAATGTTCCTGTTTCAATTTAACAATATCCTTTTCAGTGGTTATCAATCCTTTGGCTCCAGAATCAGTAGCTTGTTGGTTAATTTTTTTTATAAGTGCCGAGGTGAAAGGTTGATGGTCTTTTAGAGGTAGAAACCCAGTAAGCTGTACGTTTTCTTCGGTAAGGCTTTTTTTGAAAAGTTCTGGTTGAGCAATACCGCAGAAACCATAAAGATGAGATGGGAGCTCGGACAGATCTGAGATTTCATCATCTGCTAAAGATTTTGCCCCGACAGATTTGTATGATGTAAGAAAAATTGGTTTGTCAGGAAAACGCTCACTTAATAATTTTGCAAATTTATCAGCACGTTCTTTTAATTCTTCCGTCATTCCTGTGAGTAAGAAAGCATTACATCTTTTTAGAGCTGCGACAGGTTCTCGCAGGTCGCCACCTGGAAATACTCTGCTATTTCCTGCAAGTTTGGCAGCGCTGAAAAGAACGAGGTCTAAGTCACGTTTGATAGCCATATGCTGAAAACCATCGTCTAGTATAAGTATATTGCAACCCAGTTTTTCAATGGCATGACGGCATGGTAGGACTCTTACAATACCTGTAAGAACAGCGATTCCAGGAAGGTTTGCTGCAAGAAAACAAGGTTCATCACCAGCGGCTTTTGGATCCATGAAAATCTCATTGCCGTCAGAAACCACATTTACTTTGTTGTCGGCAGCACCTCCATAGCCCCTTGATATAATAGCGGGTTTAAATCCTTTTTCTAAAAGCATGGACGCAAGTAATCCAACAATTGGAGTTTTACCTGTTCCACCCATGGTGAGATTGCCAACTGAGATGACTGGTACATCAAGTTTATAGCGTTTTTTTATGTTCTTTTGGTAGAGTGATTCCCTTGCTCTCATTATTGCGCTGTAGATGGGACTGAAAGGGCGGCCAAAAAGATAGATGGTTGAGAGATTAGGAGACATGATTT
>DAOVZA010000035.1 GCA_030635405.1 Desulfocapsa sp. | reverse complement strand
GTGCATGATCCAACAAGAGCATAGGTTACATTTGATGGATGATTTCCATCCTTAACATATTGTGCCATATTTGAGACAGTTGAGGCACGATCCGGCGAGTGTGGACCAACCAGATAGGGTTCAAGGGTGGAAAGGTCCAGTTCTATAACCTGGTCAAAGTAGTTTTCAGGGTTTGCAAGTACTTTATCGTCAGCACAGAGCATGTGTGCGTATTTGTCAGCTATTGCGGCAGCATCCTCACGTCTACAAGCCTTCATAAAAGAGGCCATGTGTTCATCGTAGGGGAATGTTGAGGTGGTTGCACCAAATTCTGCTCCCATATTACAGATGGTCGCTTTTCCGGTACAGGAAATGGTGTCAGCACCAGGCCCAAAGTATTCAAAGACTCGATTGGTACCGCCGGAACAGGTAAGCTGACCAAGTAGATGAAGAATAACATCCTTGGGTGCTGCCCATCCTTGTAATTCGCCAGTGAGATGAACACCAATAAATTTTGGATGTAGAACTTCCCAGGGCAATCCAACCATAACATCCACGGCATCAGCACCACCAACGCCTGAAGCAAAAGCCCCTAAGCCACCGGCGTGAGGAGTATGGGAGTCTGTTCCCAGCATCATCAGACCGGGGAAACCATACTGTTCTATCAGTACCTGGTGAATAATCCCGGCTCCGGGCAACCAGCAGCCAAATCCATATCGTTGTGAGGCAGAAGAAAGAAAGTCATAGACCTCCTTGTTTTCCGTGTTGGCAATTTTAAGATCACTTACAGCACCTTTATGAGCGCGTATAAGATGGTCACAGTGTACGGTTACAGGTACTGCTGCCTCGTCTTTATCAGCAAGCATAAATTGAAGTACCGCCATCTGGGCAGTAGCATCCTGAAGAGCAATACGATCGGGTCTTGTTTTGATGTATGAAGTTCCAGCTTCAAGCTCTGCTTCCGCCGCATTGTCCAGATGTCCGTAGAGAATTTTTTCACCATAGGTGAGGGCGCGACCCAGACGTTTGCGGACGATGCCAATGTTTGCATCCATCTTTTTATAGGTTGCCTCAATAAAGGCGGGTGTAGAATCGACAGATGTGTTCATGGAATCTCCGGATTTATTAGTAAACAAAGCAGTTGTTTTGGATTAGATTTTCAGGATCGAATCTGTTCTTCATCAAGCATTGTGTCAATGAAATCGAGTGAATGCTGACGCTGCTCTGATGTCACATGGGCAATGCAGTCACAGTGTAAATGAGAATTGCTGCGAACGAGGAATTCAAAACAGACAGAATCTTTTGCCACTTCCACTCCTAAATAGAAAGGCCCACAATCAGTGTGTTCTTTCTGGGTATCAGTGAGGAGTTCTTCTGGCAAAACCATCCAGTAGAGTCCGATCATGGGGCCGGCTTTCAGATTACGTTTCAGGTAGGAGTCTATATTGTCCCGCTCCATGGGGGATAGGTCATCTATGACGAATTGGCGCATAACGGGTGTGTTCCAGGTTGTTAGAGTTGAAACCACAAAGGCATTAATAAGGCGGCCTTATGGATTTTTATTGTGTAATGTGAGGTTTAACGTTTTATAAATAGTCTGCGGCTATGGCAGATAATGGACTTCGTTCACTTTTACTTAAAGTGACGTGGCCAAATATACTATGTCCCTTTAATTTTTCAACTGCATAGGAAAGTCCGTTGGATGCAGAATCAAGATAGGGGTTGTCAATCTGTTGTGGATCTCCGGTGAAAACCATTTTGGTATTTTCTCCGGCACGTGAAATAATAGTCTTTACCTCATGTGGAGTCAGGTTTTGGGCCTCATCCACGATGACAAACTGGCGTGGAATGGAGCGGCCGCGAATATAGGTGAGCGCTTCGAGTTCCAACTGGTGGTTCTTAAGAAGTTTGTCAACTTTCTGCTGGACACGATCGTCATCTTCATCGCGACGATCATGGCGCATCAGGTAGGTGAGATTGTCAAAAATTGGTTGCATCCAGAGGGTGAGTTTCTCATCTTTTGTACCGGGAAGGTATCCGATATCCTTTCCCATGGGGATGATGGGTCTTGAAACAAGAAGCCGTTCATAGGTTTCATTATGGATAACAGATTCAAGACCAGCGGCAAGAGCCAGAAGCGTTTTTCCTGTACCAGCCTGACCAATCAAGGTAACCAGGCTGATTTCGGGATCGAGGAGCAATTCGAGAGCCATACGCTGCTCTTTGGAACGAGGTTTAATGTTCCACGCATGTTCATATTTGGCGTTCAGGTGGACTAACGAATTCTTTCCCGTTGCACGACCAATACCAGAGTGCTTTGAGTTTCCTTCATCCTGAAGCAGGATAAATTCATTGTGGTGAAAATCAAATCCTTCTGTTTCAAGGGCCTTGTCTTTGTAAAAACGGTCTATCACTTCTGCTGGTACTGAAATGTTTTGCGAGCCGCTGTAAAGCTCATCGGCGTTGCATTTTTGTTTCTCAAAATCCATGGTATCAATACCAAGGGCGTCGGCCTTAAGGCGTGCATTGATATCCTTGGAAACAAAAATTACCGAATGTCCTTCTTCGTGAAGGCTGTTGGCCACGGCGAGAATTCGATTGTCAGCAATGGACATATCCAAAAGAGCACCTGGCATATTTCTTCTTTCCACGGTGATCTTCAGGACACCACCATTTTCCATGGCCACGCCGTCTTTCAGGGAACCAGTGAGTCTGAGTTTGTCAAGTTGCCTGATAACATGGCGGGCATTGCGGCCAAGCTCGTCATTGTGACGTTTAAACTTGTCGAGTTCTTCAATAACAGTCATTGGCAGAACAACGTAGTTATCTGTGAAAGAGGTCAGAGAGTCTGCATTGTGCAGCAGCACATTGGTATCGAGCACAAAATATTTTTGATCACTCATATCTTTTTTTGAACCATATTTTGAGATTACAACGGCCTTTATATATCAAGCCATGTTGTGTCTTTATTGAGTACTTCACAGCCGTCTTCATGGACAACGACCATGTTCTCCAGGCGTACTCCACCCCAATCTGGCAGATAGATGCCTGGCTCCACGGTGACGACCATTCCGGCTTTTAAATGCTTGCGACTGCGAGATGAAAGCCGCGGGTTTTCGTGGACGGCAAGTCCCACACCATGGCCGAGCGCATGTCCGAAATGTTTACCATAGCCAGCGTCCTCAATAATAGTACGTGCAGCTTTATCCACTGCAGCAGCACTAACACCTGCTCGAATTTTCTTAATACCAGCAAGCTGCGCTTTACGCACCAGGCGATGGATTGTCTGGTAGGTTTTGTGTGTTTTTCCCAGCGTGAAAGTTCTTGTCATATCAGAACAGTAGCCGTCAAGAATTAGGCCCATATCAATCATAAGAGGTTGATTCTTGAGTATTTTGACAGGCCCGGGAACGGCGTGAGGAAGGGCGCTTCGTGCGCCCGTTGCAACAATGCTTTCAAAACTTAATCCTTCAGCACCCTTGCGGCGCATTGTATTTTCCAGCGCCAAGGAAATATCTATCTCTGTCTGTCCCGGGAAAATAGTTTTATAGACGGTTTGAAATACCTTCTCGTTGAGAAGGACTGAGCGACGTAACTTATCTATCTCTTTCTTGTCTTTGATGATTCGCATCTTTTCGACAATTCCATCGGTTGGATGGAGCGAGATGGAGATCTTTTTGCACATTGTGAGGAGTTCAAGCGCCACATTATGCAGGGTGTAATGGCTTTCAAAGGCCAGACTTGTGATTTCAAGATCAGGGAGTAACTGTTTTAAAAGAGTGTGGAGACCTTTTGGGTAGAGAATTACTTTTATTCCATCCACTTCCTGTTCAGCTTGAATCTGAAAGCGAAAATCAGTGAGAAGCAGAGGCTTTTTTCGTGCAGGAATCAGGAGTGCACCGGAGCTCTCTCCGATATCGTGGTCAGCAGCTGTGTAGCCACTTAAGTAGCGTCGATTGTTGGGTTGCGTTATGAGGATTGCATCAATTTTTTTGCGACGTAACCCCGCCTGTATTTTTTTAACTCGCTTTGCACTATTCATTAACTAAACCGTTGCATGAGTGTTTCTTTACGCTGCTCAAATGCTTGTCCATACTGGTCATTAAGGTTTATTTGAGCCTGAGCCAATTCTTCATTGTATTGCGGGTGTCTGCGCGGGTCTATTTCCATTGGATCCGGTGCTTCACCGGTTTTTTCCTGGACTTGCTGGGCCAACTGGGCCCTCATAGCATCTTCAAGCTGTTGCTGCATCTGCTCTTTATGCTGGGCATACTGTTCCAGGAGTTGTGTCAGTTCAGCACAGACAGATTCCACTTCTCCCCCTTTTTCTCCAGAAAGCTCAAGGATACCCGTAAGGGCCGTGGCACTACTGTTTAGAAGATGCTCATCTCGTGGGATTACAATGTTTCGAACCAGTGCCTGTGCCATGCCACGTCTGATAGCCATTTGATCTGCTTCAGGTTCCTGTTGAAGCATCTCTGCCAGGTCTGATTGCTTTCCGACCATAAAATCAGCAACCAGGCGCATGCCGTGTTGTTCTGCTGCCTTGTCAGTGGGGATATCTTCAGCACGTGCAGCCATTCTTGCTGCGCGCTCCATAACCATATCGAGAGTGCTTCGTATTTCAGCCATAGTGTCCTGTTAGAAATAAAATAAAAGAAAAATGCTTAGTTCTTATTTGTACCATAGCAGGTCGATATCTTCATTGAAAATAACTGCTATGTTTCAGTGCTGTCAGTAGTTTGAGGCGTTTCCTCTGGTAGTTTTGTAAGTATTGCTCCAAAGAAACCATCTGTTTCAATGCCGGGTAGTGGTGCAAAAAAATCTCCGATGAGAAGAGTTGCTGCCTGGTTGGGGAGAAAATCAGCGCATTTTTCCAAAACAAATCTTTTATTTCCTTTCAGAAAAAGCTCTATAACTTGCTCATTTTCTTCTGCTTCCAGAGAACAGGTGGCATACACCAGAACGCCCTCCGGCAGAAGAAGATCTGCTGCTGTTTGAAGGAGTTCGAGCTGGGTGTTTTGGTAATTGCTGAAATCTTCAAGCCGTCTGTTCCAGCGTATATCGGGATGGCGACGAATAACTCCTGTCCCTGAACAGGGAGCATCGAGTAAGATTCCGTGAAATCGTTTGTTGGTTGCGGCGGCAAACTTCTGTAAAGTCCCTGCAAACAGTGGGATTGAATGTGCAGGATGAAGTCGCCTCATATTATCCTGAAACTTTTCACCACGAATTTGATCGGGTTCTACGGAAGAGATTTTGGCCTGAGCAGCTTCTGCCATCTGGACTAAAACGCTCGTTTTACCGCCAACGCCAGCGCAGGCATCTAAATATTCGCCATCTTTTTTCATAGGGCCGATAAGCTGCGCCAGAAGTTGTGCTCCTTGATCCTGAATTTGAAAATGTCCCTCATCAAATCCAGGGATTTCAGTCACCGCACCATGGAAATCGTCCAGTATAAGGGTCTGTCCACAGTATCTACCAAGACGATTGTTGATGCCTTTATCAAGTAACATCTCATGAAATGTATCTCGATCAGTGCAGCAGGAATTAACTTGCAGACAAAAAGCAGCCTGTTCATTGTTCTGTTTACAGATACGTCTCGTCTCTTCTTTGCCGTATCGTTTTTCCCAACGCGAAGTGAGCCACCGTGGGTGGTTGAGCACTGGCTGATCTGGTTTCTCGATAAGAGCAAGTAACTGTTCACGTTTACGGATGCAATTGCGTAAAACCCCATTCACAAAACCATGAAGTCTTTTGGGGAGACGTGCTGCCTGTACAGCTTTGACCGATTCGTTAACAGCCGCAGATTCCGGGATTCTGTCAAGATAAAGGATCTGAAAGAGTCCTACACGTAGTGCTTGCAGGACAAATGGATTGAATTTCTTGAGCGGCTTATTACAGAGATGCTGCAACATAATATCAAGAGATTCACGGTTACGCAGTAGTCCGTAAATGATATTTGTAGCCAGTTGTCGATCATTGCTTTCAAGTGGATATTTGCTCAGCACATCTGTGAAAATATAGCGAACCGGTTTACGGCTCTTCTCTAACTCGCACAGGGTTGTGATTGCAACAAAGCGAGCGGATTTATTCTGTGAGTGTGACAAGGGAGATGTTGAACTCAGGTTGTGGTGAGATTGTCAATGGCAGCAATAAGTTCTTCTATTGGGGAGCCTTTGGAGATAAGGGCCGGTGTGTTTTCACCCATGGACAAATTTTCAGCCTCATCAGGGTTAACCATTCCCGTAAGGTAGAGGACGGGGATGCTGGAAGTTGCTTCATTTTTAGTTAGCAACCCGCTTATTTGTACACCATGTGTTCCCGGCATGTTAATGTCAAGAATTGCAATGTCCGGTAACTCTTTACTGATGAGAGATACAGCTTCATCGCCGTTGGTTCCGTAAGTGACATTCATCCGACCAGTGGCCTCAAGCTGCACTTTTAATAAATCGCAGGCATCCTGATCATCGTCGATTAGTACAATACGGGTTTGCTGGCCCATGGTTTAGCCTCCTGAGTTATTTGTAAATATTCATTTATTCTATCAGTATGTTGCATAAAAAGTAAGGGTCTTTTGCCTGATTTCTGAAAAAAACATGATTTTGCTGTGCATTAGTTATTTATAGGATATTTGGACATTCTCAAGATACTCCTTGATCTGTGCGGCAAGCAGAGAGGCCTGGGGCAAGTCTGTGTTTTTAGCTGCCTGCTCAAGATTAAAGCAAAGATCTCCCAATTCCTTGAAACCGTACATCCAGGACGTTCCTTTCATTGTATGGGCTTTTATTTGTAATTCTTCTGTGTGCTCTGATTCAATAGTTAAGGTGAGTTCTTCTGCGTCCTTCTGTTTGTTACATAGAAACTTAGGGACAAGTTGTTTGATTTTGGGATCAAGAGTTACTCTTGGACCTGACTTGGCTTGAATATCTTCTTTTGTAGACTTGAGGTGAGTTGAGATGCTGTGGAGGAGGGTGGCTCGCCGAATGGGTTTAGTAAGAAAATCAGAGCATCCGGCATCCAGACATTTCTTTCTAAAACGAATAAAAGCATGTGCGGTAAGGGCAATAATTGGTGTTGCCTTAAGGTCTTGTTCTTTTTCCCATTGTCTGATTTTTCTTGTGGCTTCGTAGCCATCCATAATGGGCATTTCAATATCCATGAAAACCAGATCAAAGTCAGAATGTATAAATGCATCCACTGCTTCTCTGCCGTTTTTTGCCATCACCAGAGTAAAGGGTGTGTCGTGTAAGTAAAGGCTCAGAAGATTTCTATTATCCTCGTTGTCATCAACGATCAGGATCAAGGCAGGAGGCATAACTTCACACGTTGATGGTGGAAGTTGCTGTTCTGTGGTTGGTTGCGGATTGGTCGTTGCCGGGAGAAAGCTACAGGTGAAGAAGAATGTTGATCCAACGCCAATGGTACTTTCAAGCCAGATCTTTCCTTTCATTATTCTTGTGAGCTTTTGACATATGGTTAGACCCAGTCCCGTGCCACCATATTTTCGCGTGGTGAGGGAATCGGCCTGAGTAAAGCTTTCAAATATTATCTCCTGTTTTTCGGCTGGGATACCTATACCGTTATCTTTAATCTTAAAGAGGAGTTTGGATTGCAGATCTATAGTGACAGTTATGGTGACCTCACCATTTTCTGTGAACTTCAGGCCATTTCCCACAAGATTTATGAGGATCTGACGAAGCCGTGTCGGGTCGCCGCAGATGCCGTAAGGGACATCAGGGTGAATATGTACTGATAGACGGGTGTTCTGTTCCACGGCTCGCACTGAAAGGATAGAGAGTACGGAGTCGAGAAGAGACGGGAGGTGGAAGTCGATGGATTCAAGTTCGGTCTGTCCGGCTTCTATTTTTGAAAGATCAAGGATGTCGTTGATGATTTCAAGCAGGCTCTCACCAGCAGAACGAAAAATCTGAACATAGTTTCGTTGTGCCTTGCTGAGGGGGGTGTCGGTGAGGACTTCAGCCATACCGATGATAGAGTTAAGTGGGGTGCGGATCTCGTGACTCATCGAGGCAAGAAACTCTGTTTTAGAGCGACTGGCCTCTTCAGAAAGTCTTATCAAGCGTTTGTTTTCATGTAAAATGTCATAGAGGTGGAGATGGTTACGTACTCGAGCCAACAACTCCTGAGAGTTGAAGGGTTTTATTATGTAGTCATTGCCTCCGGCATTAAAACCTTCCACAATATCCTCTTTTTGTGAAAGTGAAGTGAGGAAAATAATTGGAATGTCTGAAAATTCGTCATCACTTTTTAATTTCCGACACAGGGTGAAACCATTCATTCCGGGCATCATAACATCGAGCAGGATAACATCTGGTGAACTGGATTTGATCAACTCATAGGCATCCTCAGAACTGTCTCTTGTTGTTACGGCGTAACCTTCTGTTTCAAGTATGGTTTTGAGAAATTGAAGATTAACCGGATGATCATCAACAATAAGAACAGTATGGGGTGTGGGGTTTTGCATCACAAAGTTTTACCATAGCAATCCTTAAAAGCATAGAGAAGAGAGTGGCACATTGAGGCATATGTTTTTTGTAACAGATTTTTTGATATTTATGATAGACATTACTGATAACGATTGGTAGTATCACTGCTGGAAAGCAGTAATGTAGTAGGAGTGGGTTTGCAGATATCTGTAACCTATTAGTAAACTTAAAATAAATTCTTTACAGGAGAGTTTTAATATGAAAAAGATTACATGGGCACTCGTTGCCACAGTTGTAACTCTTGTTATTTCTGCCGGTTTTGCTCAGGCATCCACTAAAGAGGAAGTTCAAAAGCGTGGCGCTTTTCAGTGTGGTGTTTCCACTGGTCTTCCCGGATTTTCCATTGCTGATGAAAAAGGTGTTTGGGCAGGTATTGATGTAGATGTCTGTAAAGCTATTGCTGCTGCAACTCTTGGTGATGCCACCAAAATTAAATATGTACCACTGAATGCTAAAGAGCGTTTCACCGCTCTGCAGTCTGGTGAGATTGATGCTCTTGTACGTGGAACCACCTGGACTCTTACCCGTGACTCTTCACTTGGTTTGAACTTCACCGGTGTTAACTACTATGATGGTCAGGGTTTCATGGTTTCCAAGAAACTTGGTGTTAAATCTGCTCTTGAACTTGGTGGCGCTGCTGTTTGTATTCAGTCTGGAACCACTTCCGAGTTGAATCTTGCTGATTATTTCAAAGAGAACAACATGGAATATAAAGCAGTAGTATTTGATACTCATGATGCAACTGCCGCTGCATTTGATAACGGTCGTTGTGATGTTCTGACTTCTGATCAGTCTCAGCTTTACGGACTGCGTACCCATCTTGCAAAACCAGAGGAAGCTATTGTACTTCCAGAAGTTATCTCCAAAGAACCTCTTGGACCAGTTGTTCGTCAGGGTGATGATGCATGGTTTAACATTGTAAAATGGACACTCAATGCAATGATTGAAGCTGAGGAACTTGGTTTAACTTCAGCAAATGTAGATGATATGAAAGCAAATTCCAAAAGTCCTGCTGTTCGCAGACTTCTTGGTCTTGAAGGAATCGCTGGTAAAGGTCTTGGTCTGAATGACGATTGGGCTTACCAGATTATTAAACAGGTTGGTAATTATGGTGAGATCTTTGAGCGTAATGTTGGCGCTGACTCTCCATTGAATATTAGCCGTGGCTTGAATCAACTGTGGAGCAAAGGTGGCATTATGTATGCCCCTCCAGTTCGATAAGCTATCGTAAGCTGAAAAAAGGACGTTTTCCCGATGTGGAAAACGTCCTTTTTTGGTTTAAGTCGGTTAGTAGGTAGAAGGAAGAAGGCTGAAGAATTTATTTGCTTCAGCTTTCTTCCTTCAGTCTAAAGACCATACTCTTTCTTTACCATTCTATTACTTATGTCCAAATCATCTCAAAAACGGCATTGGTGGAATAATGCCAATAATCGCTCCCTGTTTTTTCAGGTTGTGCTGGTTGCCATGATTGTTGGGTTCTTCTGGTTCATCGCAACGAATACCATGGCAAATCTGGAGAAAAGAGGGATCTCGACAGGATTCGGCTTTTTATCTTTAAAAGCTGGCTTTGGAATTCTTCAGAGCCTTGTTCCGTATGATGAATCCTATACTTTTGGTCGGACGTTTATTGTTGGCCTTTTGAATACTCTGCTGGTCTCTGGGCTTGGTATTATCTTTGCTACTATTATAGGTTTTACGGTTGGCGTAGCAAGGTTGTCCAATAACTGGCTGATCTCAAGAATGGCTGGGGTTTATGTGGAGATGTTTCGTAACATTCCACTTTTACTGCAGATATTCTTCTGGTACTTTGCTGTGCTTCGTACTCTGCCTTCTCCAAGACAGAGCTGGGCAGCAGGAGATATGGCATTCTTAAATATCAGGGGATTGTATCTTCCTCAGCCGATATTTGGTGATAGTTTCAGCTTCGTGGGTTGGACATTTGCATTAGCATTTGTTGCTTGTATCATTCTAGGGCGTTGGGCAAAAAAACGTCAGGATGAGACTGGACAGCAATTTAAAATGGGCAGAGTCTGGTTTGGATTGGTCGTTGGACTTCCCCTTATTTTGTTTTTTGCTTTGGGCGCACCTTTGAGCTGGGATTATCCCAAATTGCAAGGGTTTAACTTCCGCGGTGGCATGACAATTATTCCGGAGCTCACTGCATTACTGGTGGCACTTTCAGTCTATACTGCAACGTTTATTGCTGAAGCTG
>DAOVZA010000098.1 GCA_030635405.1 Desulfocapsa sp. | reverse complement strand
TGCCATTCCACTACCAAGACGGCCACTGGCTTTCATCTGGGCATTCATTTTTTCACGCGCAGTGTTAAATTCTTGTTCTGTGATGCTTCCATTCCCATCTGCATCAAAGCTTGACAGTGAAGACATGGGACCTTGAGCTGAAACGGTTCCTGTCATAAATACTGCTGTGCCTATGGTGAATGTTCCAAGGATCATTGCGGTTGTAAGAACTGTTGATATTTTCATTTTGTATCTCCTGTGAGGTGTTGGCAGTTTAGCATTGTAAATGCTGTTTTATTAAAACCTTAAGTACAAGGATTGTGCCACTTTTTTTGTTATTGGCAATATTTAGTTATATAAGTATGTTACCGTGTTTGTTAAAGAGGGATAACAAAGAATGTTTTCGACAATAGATGGTGGTATACGACAAAATTGTCGAGAACCTGACTGCCTGGAGAGGTGGGGAGCCTAACTCTTGTGAATTGCTTGAATGGATGACCTGGAGTAAAAGGATTGTTTAACTGTGAACACTCCTTTTACAGAAGTTTTTTCTTTTTCATATCATTGATAAACAACCTTTCCAGCTCTTCATCATCTATTCGCAGGCTTTCTTCAAAATTAACACTGTCAGATATTGCTGACCATACCGGCTTATTGGTGGCCGCATCAAAGAGTGTTACAGACATACGTTCATGACGTTTTTCGATGGTTTCTGCTGGAGAAAAAGTCTGTTCATAGACATAGCTGTGATAGCCGTAGGCAGAATTCCAATAGCTGAAATACGAAACATTATCGACCATGGGGGCAACTGTGTAGGTCTTTGTTGTGTTACTCAGTACATGGGTGATTAAAACGCTGTTTGCTCCTGTTTGAGTAAGAGCGGAAGTGATGGCATTCTGGTGAGGCTCGTCAGGTCCCAGACGATAAACACTTCCCGGAATGGCTTCAACACCAGCCTTTTTGAGCAGGTTCACAAAGCTGGTTTCATAAATTTTCTGGGTGATTGGGTCTTTAAAGACGGCAATCACCAGTACTTTCTCTATCTGATATTCTGTTTTATTCTCATCCAGCCAGGACGTTACAATCTTGCTTTTTCCGCAGCCTTGAAAGAGTAGAGCAAAACAGGAGAAAGTGATCAAAAGGGCAATGAGTCTACTTTTATTCATGGTATTCTGTTGGTTATTTTAAGGTGCTGTCACAGCAGATTTAAAACGAACTACCGATAGCAAGCATGCCAGCAGTGAGAATATAATAGCCAAAAATGATAAGAAGAAAACCGCTTATCAGGCGTATTGCCATCGGATGACTGTTAACGGCACGGATCTTATGGCGAAATGACTGTGAAGCGTATCCTGCAAGTAACATCGGAATGGAAAATCCCAGTGAGTAAAAGCTCAGCAGTATTAAACCGGATGTGAGCTCCCCCTGGGTTGCCACAAGTGCTAAAACTCCAGAAAGCATGGGGCCTACGCAGGGAATCCAGATGATACCAAGTGTCATGCCAAGGACGAGTCCTGACCATTTTCCCTTGCTTTGAAACTGTTGGGCCTTGTAGAAAAAGGTGAATTTTTTAAAGATATTAACGCCAAATAGCATGGAGAGACCAAAAAGAATGATCACTACGCCAACTACCTTTTCCACCATGGGCATCACGCCTGCAACGGCTCCTGCAAAGAGTGATGTGAGAACTCCCATGGTAATAAAACTGAAACTGAGTCCCAGTACTATGAGCAGTGGGCGATATTTATGATCATCTTCTGTTCCCGTAACGATGATGGGGAGCATGGGCAGAACACAGGGCGATGCTATGGAGGCAAGGCCTGCGAAGGTTACCATAAGAAGTGTTGTAAAGCTTAGTTCTAAAGGCATGGTTTTCTCACTTAGGAATAGCTTGAATCAGACGACGGATATCATCAGCCTGTTTAACGCCTGGGGTCAGTCGTGTGATCTCTTTCCCGCCCATATCAGCAAGAAGTAATGTTGGTAATGCACGAATGCCGTATTGGTTGAAAATCCCTCTGTCGCTTGGAACAGTTGTTTGTACATATTGAATATCTGCATTACCGCGGAGTTCACTTGTCATATCGTTGAGGATGGAGACCTGTAAACGGCAAGGTCCTCCATTGGGATCCAGAAAGAAGACAATTTTATGGGCAGCCAGTTCTCGGGTATCCGATGTTGCTGTTGCCGAGCTACTGCTTTGACTTGAAGGAGTAGTTTGTGAAGACTGGGTCGGCTGCTCGTCACTTGAGCAGGCTGCAAGAAGGCAGAGTAAAGCTGGAAGAAGAATATATTTTCGCATGATTGACCTGAGGATAAAGTTGATAATATATTAAGCTGATTGTTTTGTATTTTCCTTACCACGAACAGCCAACAATATAAACTCTCCTGTAGGGCTGTCAACAATTTAACTAAATTCTTAATTTGTGGCACAATGTGTTTGTCTTGGAGCAAAAAAAATCATGATGAACTATAAGTGAAAAAAGTCACTGCCTCTGGCCTGCAGCATGTTGTTTCATAATTTGCAGGTGAGTTTTATAATTATACAATGATACTGGTGTTATAATGGATTACGATGTTCTTCTTCATGCCCTGACCAGCTACTTCGTTATCATCGATCCGGTTGGTACAGCTGTTGTTTTTCATTCTTTGACAGATGGTGGTGACAAAAGCTATATCCGCCGTATGGCTTTTCGTTCTGTATTGATCTCAACGATGATTGTTCTGGTCTTTGGATTCCTGGGCCAGCAAATGCTAACCAGTCTGGGGATCAGTATTGCTTCACTACGTGTGGCTGGTGGTTTACTTTTATTTTACACATCTTTTGGGATGGTAACCAGTAAGCAACTCCATGATCAGTGCAGCGATCTTCAGGTTGATATCTCTGTGTATCCTCTGTCAATTCCACTTATTGCAGGTCCCGGTTGTCTCACTCTGACCATTCTTCTTTTTGCCGATCGCTCAGGATCGGGACAAACACCTGCACTTATCCTTGCTGTTTTTATTATCTATTTTATGGTTCTGGTCAGTATGCTTCTTTCTCGTTATATCAGGCGCCTTATAGGACGTACAGGCGATGATATTTTACGGCGTCTTCTTGGAGTTGTTCTGGCTGCATTAGCCATTCAGTTTATTGCTGATGGTGTTCGTCAACTTGCTTCTGTTTAACGGGAAATTCTACTGTTGCAGCCATGGTATGTTGAAATTGGAGATGCCCCGAGAATGGGCATCTCCAATGTTAGCAATTTCAGATAAGCAAATTGAACATAAAACCGGTGAAGAGTATTCCACTGCCCACCACTCCAATAAAAACAGCAATGAGTTTTGGTTTCAAAACTTTTCGAAGAATTACCATCTCAGGTAGAGACAGCGCAATAACACTCATCATAAAGGCAAGAACAGTTCCAAGAGCTGCGCCTTTTCCAAGCAGTGCCTCAACAACCGGTACAATACCAGCGGCACTTGAGTACATTGGAATTCCAACAAGAACGGCCGCTGGAACTGACCACCAGGAATCTTTACCCATGATCTTAGCCATAAAGTCTTCAGGGATATAACCGTGAATGGCTGCACCGACTGCTATTCCTGCAACAACATAGATCCATACTTTACTTACGATATCGCGTACTGCCTCTTTTCCTTTTATTACTCTATCGCCCCAGGTTAACTTTTCTTCAAAGATGACCTCTTCACCATCACGAAGTTCCTGAACCCATTCTTCCACCCAACCTTCTAGTTTGAAACGACCGATGATCCAGCCGGAAACAATGGCAATGGTTAATCCGGTTACGAGATAAAGAGCGGCAATTTTCCATCCCAACAGTCCGTAAAGAAGAATAACAGCAATTTCATTAACCATTGGTGCAGCAATAAGAAAGGAGAACGTTACCCCTAGAGGAATTCCCGCCTGAACAAAGCCTAGAAAGAGCGGAACTGCAGAGCAGGAGCAAAATGGGGTTACGATACCAAGAAGTGCACCCATCACGTTTCCAGCTGATTCTCGTTCTCCTGCCAGGTATTTACGTGTTCGTGCTGGAGTAAAAAAAGTACGAATGATACCGATGATAAACACAATTAATGTGAGCAGCATCATCACTTTTATAGAATCATACACAAAAAATTGTATGGAACCAGCCAGATGGCTGCCTTTTTCAAGTCCGATGAGATCATAGGTGAAGAAATTTGAGAAAGGCCTGAGCTGTGAGTATATCAGATACCACAGGACAAGGCCGACTACGCCAAGTGCTACCTGCGTCGGTGTTAATTTATTACCGGTGGTGGTGTTTACCTTGGAGCCGCAGTCACCTGCCGAATACATTTTGAGTGGTTCCATAATTAGTTTCCTTTTGATATTACGCAGCGCAGATACGTTCCTGATCCACTAGTGCTAGTTTGAGTATCATGTTCTGAAGTTCAAGGTCGTCATCCAGCCAGTCAGAAAGATTTTTAATCATTACTTTGGCGTATGCAGATTCTTCACCGTCGGTTAATTGGTAGATAATCCATGATCCATCTTTGCGAAACTCCACCATCCCAGCTTCTTCCAGCAGTTTCATGTGTTTGGATACTGTGGACTGGGCAAGCTCCAGAAGACTTTGTATCTCACAGACACATAATTCTTTTCTTCCCAGGAGTTTGATAATTCTCACTCGATTGGGGTCAGACAGGGCTTTCATTACGCGAATAAAATGTTTCATAATTGTCCTTATTGTGAATCGACGTATCGCCATATGACGATATGGTGCTATGTTAAACAGTTGAGAGTTGAAAGTCAATAAGCAATTTTCTGTTTTCTTGAGATATGCTGTAGTAAGGTTAGTGGGAGGATCGCGTTACTTAAAAAATAAGGAAAGAGGTATGCAGCATGGATGAAATGATTTGTTATTGTCACCATTATACAGCGGCTGATATTGAAAAGGATGCTCTTAATAACGGCAGATCGACCATAATGGAACGTATTATTGGTGAATCAAAGGCCGGTAATTGTAATTGTAAAACGAATAATCCTAAAAAACGCTGATGTCTTGTTGATGTTCGCCAGGTGGTGAATGCGGTATTACAAAAGGCAGGTAAAACAGATTCAGTGGGATTGCAGGTTTTATAAAATCGTCTGCATCTCCTATTGTGAATTTAACCAAACAGCATTACCCTGATTTGTATGATGGAAAATAATAAAATATACAGTCTTTCGGCAAGCTGTGCGGCCGGATTAGAAGAATTGATTGCTCAGGAAGCAAAGGACCTTGGCGGTAGTGATGTGGATCATGTCAGAGGTCTTGTGAGCTGGCAGGGTGATCTTGAAAATGCCTATAGAAGCTGTCTCTGGTCTCGCTATGCATCCCGTGTTTTTCTGACTCTCGCTGAGTTTCCAGCACCCAATGAAGATGCTC
The DNA here is from genome assembly GCA_030635405.1 of Desulfocapsa sp. The sequence continues at coordinate 1,770 of DAOVZA010000098.1, read as the reverse complement.
TGTATGAAGGAGCACTTACGGTGGACTGGAGCCAGCACATGGGTATCGGCACCACTTTTGCAGTGGACTGCACCCTGAATCAGTCAACGATACATCATAATGGCTTTGCGGCACTCAGAGTTAAGGATGCTGTTGTTGATCAGTTTCGCAAGACACACAACGAACGACCAAGTGTGTCTGGAGTACGTCCGGGAATCAGGATTCGTGTTTCTGTCTATAAAGACAATGCTACAATCTCTCTTGATCTCAGTGGTGAGAGTCTGCATCGGCGTGGATATCGCAAAGAAGGTGGAAGTCTTGCCCCATTAAAGGAGAGTCTGGCTGCTGGTATTGCAGCACTTTCCGGATGGAAACCCGATACAGCACCAGACACCATGTTTCTTGATCCCATGTGCGGTTCAGGAACCATCCTCATTGAAGCGGCATTGATTTTTGGTGATGCTGCACCCGGATTATCTCGGAGTTACTTTGGCTTTACTGGCTGGAAGGCTCACGACAAGGTGCTTTGGGACAGTCTGGTGGATGAAGCAATTGGGCGTGAAGAGGCTGGTCTTGAGCGTGAATGGCCTATGATGCTCGGCTATGACGCTGATCCGCGTGCAGTGGCTGTTGCAAGAAGTAATATCGAGAATGCGTGCTATGAGGATAAAATAGTTATTAAACAGGGGCAGCTTGCTAATCTGCGTCGTCCGGCGGCAAAGGGTCTCATGGTAGTGAATCCTCCCTATGGTGAACGTCTTTCAGAGTCTGAAGAGGCAGAACAGCTACATCGAGCCCTTGGTCGTATCTGTAAACAGGAACTGGATAATTGGAAGGTGGGACTTTTTACCTCAAATCCAGATTTCGGTGATCGCATGGGAATTAAATGGGATCGTACACATCGAATGTATAACGGTTCTATAAATTGTCGTCTGTTTTGCGGTACAGCCCATATGGACGAGAGTCAGGAATTTAAGTGGCAACTTGCAGAAGAAAAAGGTCCTGAGGAAGGAATAGAATTTGGCAACAGATTGCGGAAGAATGCTAAGAAATTTCTCAAATGGGCCAAACGTGATGGAATAAACTGTTTTCGAGTATATGACAGAGATTTACCAGACTATAATGTCTCCGTTGATCTTTATGAAAAGTGGATTCAGGTTCAGGAATACGCAGCCCCGGATACCGTTGATGAAAAGGTGGCACAGAGACGTTTTCAGCAAGTTTTGCATCAGGTTCGACACCTCTTTGGAGTACGTAGGGACAGGGTTTTTCTCAAAAGAAGACTCAAACAGAAGGGTAAGGCTCAGTATCAGAAACAGGGTACTCGTAAAAAGATGCACACGGTACGCGAAGGAGACTGCTCTCTGCTGATAAATTTCACAGATTACCTGGATACCGGAATTTTTCTTGATCATCGAAATATTCGATTAAAGATTGGTCGTGAGGCCAAGGGAAAACGTTTCTTAAATCTTTTTGCCTATACTGGAACAGCCACTGTTCATGCGGCCGTTGGTGGTGCCGAGTCCACAACTACAGTTGATCTTTCAGCAACTTATCTTAACTGGGCGCGGATGAATCTGGCTTTAAACGGTTTTGGCGGATTAGCTCACGAAACGGTTCAGGCAGATTGTCTTAAATGGCTTGAGGAAGACCGAAAAGAGTATGATCTTATTTTTGTTGATCCTCCAACATTTTCCAATACGAAAAAAGAGAGAAGAGTCTTTGATGTACAGCGTGATCATCGACTGCTAATTGAAAAAGCTGTGGCTCGTCTTGCTGAAGGTGGATTGC
>DAOVZA010000409.1 GCA_030635405.1 Desulfocapsa sp. | reverse complement strand
GCTTGGAGCAAAAGTAGAAAAACTTGGTGATATGGAAGATATATTTAAGGAATGTCGAGGTCTTATGCCACCTGTTGTCACTGGTGATATCTGGCTTCCATATCTTGCTCCTGCACTCGATGCCGGTATGGCGACATTTTTTGCAGAGGAGATGTACGAATCTATTAGATATATCAACGATCCAACTCTCTATACAGCTACTGAAGACCCCACAGCCGACAATTTCTGGCTTGGTGCTGCTGATGATGTTATTTTTCGTAAACGTGGTGTTGAATTTGTTGATGGTTCTGCTCCTGGCTTTGCTGCTATTCTCGGAACTCCTAAAGATCCTGAGATGGCTGCAAAAATCGCACTCGAGTTGCAGGAAAAAAATCTTTACATATTCATGCATGATCAAACTGAGGGTATAAGTTTACCTGATCAGCTTATTAAACAAAAACAACAAGTAGGTTGGGGAACACGTCTTGTTCCTTTTGGCCGTGAATACACCACCGCTGTTTTTGCTATTGGATTTGCTTGTCGTGTGGCTCTTGCATTTGGTGGTGTTAAACCAGGTGATTATGCAGGAAACCTCAAATACAACAAAGATCGTACCTTTGCTTTTGTAATGGCTTTTGGTGAAGTTAGTGATGAGTGGTATGCTAATGCTGCCGGTGCTATAAACTGGGGTTTCCCAACCATTTCAGATTGGGATATTCCTGAGGTCCTTCCCACTGGCGTATGTACATATGAGCATGTTGTTGCAAATGTTCCACATGATGAAATTGTTCAAAAAGCCATTGAGGTACGAGGACTTAAGGTAAATGTAACTAAAATCGAAATACCAATGTCCTTTGGTCCTGCATTTGAAGGTGAACGTGTTCGCAAAGACGATCTCTTTATGGAATGTGGTGGTGGTCGTACACCAGGTGTTGAGGTTCTTATCTCTAAGGAGATGGACGAGATTGAAGATGGCCTTGTTACACTTGACGGTATCGATATCTCTGACTTAGAAAGAGGCCAGAATGTTCCTCTTGGAATCCTTGTCGAAGTTGCTGGACGTGAAATGCAGTCAGACTTTGAACCAATCCTTGAACGTCAGTTCCATCATCTGATGAACTATATTCAGGGTATTATGCATATGGGTCAACGTAACATAATGTGGCTCAGAATTGGTACCGCTGCGGTAGAAAAAGGCTTCTCCTTTAAACATCTTGGTGTAGTTCTTCATGGCAAACTCCATCAGGAATTTGGCGCCATCGTTGATAAAATTCAGGTTAAGCTGTTTACCACCGAAGAAGGTGTTAAAATGGTTTCTGATCTTGCTAATTCTGTATATACCGAACGTGATCTTCGTCTCGGTGCAATGACAGATGAAACCGAAGACGTATTCTATTCTTGTACTCTTTGTCAGTCTTTTGCCCCAAGTCATGTCTGTGTTATCACCCCTGAACGAATTGGAATGTGTGGAGCTTATAACTGGCTCGATGGTAAGGCTTCCTTTAATATCAATCCTACCGGACCGAATCAACCAATTGAAAAGGGTGAGTGCACCGATGAGGATAACGGAGTTTATACCGGTATAACCGAATTTGTTAACCAGGCCTCCCGCGGTGCTGTACCAGAGGTGAGTTGTTATTCTCTAATGAACAATCCAATGACTGCCTGTGGTTGCTTTGAGGCGATTGCTGCAATGCTGCCAACCTGCAATGGAATTATGGTTGTTAATCGTGATTACCTTGGCATGACTCCTTCTGGAATGAAGTTTACCTCCCTTGCCGGTATGGCTGGTGGTGGTATGCAGACACCGGGATTCATGGGTGTAAGTAAACACTACATGACATCTAAAAAGTTATTCAAGGCTGAAGGCGGACTGAAACGTGTTGTCTGGCTGCCTAAAATGCTTAAAGAAGAAATTGCTGAGAAGCTTAAAGATGTTTGTGAAGACATCGGAATGCCAGAACTTTTTGATATGATAGCCACAGAGGAGCAGGGAACAACAGAGGAAGAGATCTACGAATTCCTCAAAGAGAAGGGACATCCTGCCCTTGAAATGGAAAACGCCGTGTAGAAAATGAAATGCGTTTCCATTGGTTCCCCAATGGAAACGAAATCGATACAGATACAATTATAAAAAAAATACAAATCCAATTGTTTAGAGAACTGGAGGAATCACCATGGCTTTAACAGGTATTCAGATCCTTAAGATGCTGCCCAAGAAAAATTGTGGCGAATGTAGCATCCCTACCTGCCTCGCATTTGCTATGAAAGTAGCGGCAGGTCAGGTGGAAATTGATGAATGTCCATACGTCTCTGATGAGGCCAAGGCCACCATTAGCGAGGCTTCTGCACCACCAATTCGCACCATTAAAATCGGTGCAGGTGATGATGTCTTCACTGCAGGTGGTGAGACGTGTATGTATCGCCATGATAAGCGTTTTGAAAATCAGACCGGTATTGCAGTTCTTGGGACCACTGAGATGAGTGACGCTGATGCTGATGGTCGTATTGAACGCTTTAACAAGTTTGAGTATGAGCGTGTTGGTGTGATCATGCGTGCGGACCTCAGTGCTGTAAAAGATGGCAAGTATGATGAAGCCTC
>DAOVZA010000238.1 GCA_030635405.1 Desulfocapsa sp. | reverse complement strand
GATTTATAGCCTTTCGCGCCTTTTTCAATTCAAGATTCTATTATCCTGTTTTCACAATTTTGTTTCTTGATTACGGCCTTACCATAGAGCAATTCGCCATACTGAATACCATCTGGGCCTTCACGATAGTACTCGCTGAGGTACCATCCGGTGCTCTTGCAGACCTTATTGGCAGAAAGCAACTACTTGTTGCCACCAGCGTACTAATGATTGCAGAAATGCTGCTTCTTGCATTTGTTCCCCTTGGAAACGGGCAGCTAATTTTCAGTGCATTTCTTATTAATCGAATCTTAAGCGGATTTGCTGAAGCCCTTGCAAGTGGAGCCGATGAGGCGATGGCCTATGACACTCTTATTGCAGAGGGAGACCCGGATGATTGGCCACGAGTCCTCGATATTCAAATGCGGGTCAAAAATCTCTTCTATATTGTGACGATGACCACAGGTGCACTGGTCTATTCACCCGAGACTGTAAATGCTGTTTTACACTGGCTTGGGATGCAGGTAGAACTTGATCAGCAAACCACCATGCGCTTCCCGGTGTATCTAACTCTTGGTCTTGGTATTCTCAGCCTTATAACCACCCTTGGAATGAAAGACCCAATCCTTGAAGAGAACAATAAAGAGATCACAAAGGGCCTACTGGATAAAATCAAACACGTTACCCGAATAACACTTCAAGCTGGAGGTTGGATTCTGCAAACACCAATGGCTCTTGCTGTCATTCTCTTTGGCATGGCTTTTGATAATGTTCTTCGTATGCTGGTCACCATGACCAGTCAGTATTATCGAATCCTTGAACTCCCGGAAGCAAGTTTTGGGTTAATTGGTGCAGGTATTGGTATGTTTGGCCTCGTGGTGCCAAGAATTGCTCGGGCAATGGTAGAAAATTTCAGTCCGGTTAGTAATGTCTGTTGCGTTATGGCACTGGCTTTTGTTTCTCTGTTAGGTCTGACCTTTTTTATGCCAATCCTTGGAATATTACCGATGGCCCTCGTTTTTATAACCATGATGCTCACTTCATTTTTCACAAGTCACTACCTCAACAAGGTTGCCGCACCTCATCAGCGTGCCACCGTTTTGAGTTATAAAGGACTTGCCTTTAATGCGGCCTACGGCATCATTGGAATTCTCTATGCAGGTGTTATCGTAAATCTTCGTAATGGCGTTACGAAATCAAATTCAAACCTTAGCGCCATACTTGTTGAGGATGAAGCTTTCAGGCTATCAATCTCTTATTTTCCATGGTATCTTGCCGGAATGCTCCTTTTGGTGAGTATAGTAAGCCTATTGCATTTTAAAGCACATCCTTCGTCGGAGTAATATTCAAATATCATAAGGAACATACGATTCACATTTCCCTAATGGACAGTCTGCCATGAATCATAAATGTGCATTACTTGTTAGCGAGAACAAAGATACCCTTTGTCTCACTTTCCAGGGTTCCTGGAATATAGATGTAGTCCCTTGCCCCCCCCCTGACTTCAACAAGATTTTCACATCTCAAATCAAAACCATAACTTTTGACACCACCCAGCTAGGTGAATGGGACAGCAGACTTCTAGTAGAACTTTCACACATCACTAAAATTGCAGCAAAAAAAGAAATCACCATCAACTCTGATGGCTTACCTTCTGGAATCCGCAAACTCTTACAACTCACCAGAAAAGAAACACTGACACCTCCTGACAACAAATATTCTGAATCGGGAGTAGTTGAAGAAATTGGCCTGTATTGCATTGATTTTTCCAAACAGGTGGTTGAGATGCTCACCTTCACTGGTGAGATCCTGTTGAGTTACATTCGTCTTTTTACCGGTAAAGCTCGCTACCTCAAAAAGGATTTTGTCTTCTTTCTTTATAATTGCGGTCCTCAGGCGCTTCCGATTGTAACTCTTATTTCTTTTCTTGTTGGGTTCACCCTTGCCTTTATTGGTGCTGTACAGCTAAAGATGTTCGGTGCAGATATATATGTCGCAAATCTTGTTGGGGTCACAATGACACGAGAAATGGGCCCGATGATGGCAGCCATTATCATGGCTGGGCGAACCGGTGCATCTTTTGCTGCTCAGCTTGGTACCATGCAGGTCAATGAAGAAGTTGACGCACTGCAAACCATGGGTATCAATCCACTCGACTTTCTTGTTTTACCCCGAATAACAGCCCTTATAATTATGATGCCGCTTCTTGCAATATATGCTGATTTCATAGGAATTCTCGGTGGCTTTTTTATCGGTTGCTTTTCACTCGATATCAGCCCTATCCTCTATTATGAACAAACTATTAAAGCTATCCCCCTCAAACATTTTCTGGTTGGTATGACTAAATCCGTTGTTTTTGGATATCTTATTGCATTCTTTGGCTGTCTTAAAGGTATGCACTGTGGACGCAGTGCAGGTGCCGTTGGAAAAGCAACCACATCAGCCGTTGTCTCGGCAATTGTTTTTATCGTAATCATGGATGCTGGATTCACATTCTTCTTCAACATTCTTGGGATATAATCAGAAATGACAAGCCCGAACAATATCATTGAAGTTCAAAATCTGACCATGGCCTATGGTGATTTTGTTTTGCAGAAAAATCTCAGTTTTACAATACAAAAAGGTTCCATATTTACCATCATGGGGGAATCTGGATGTGGAAAATCAACTCTACTGAGACACCTCACAGGACTCAAACGTCCTGCTTCCGGAGATATTTTCTTTTCTGGAAACAATTTCTGGGAATGCTCTAAAGAAAAACGAGTTCAGCGCATGCAGCAGTGTGGTGTCCTCTATCAATCAGGCGCCCTTTGGAGTTCCATGACCATAGGTGAAAATGTTGCCCTTCCCCTGCAGCAATTTACAGATCTGTCACCAGAATTCATCCGTGAACTTGTTGAATTAAAGCTTGCCCTTGTTGGTCTAAAGGGGTTTGAAAACTACCGTCCATCAGCAATCAGTGGTGGCATGAGGAAACGGGCAGGCCTTGCACGAGCCATTGCACTCGATCCTGACATTCTTTTTTTCGATGAGCCATCTGCTGGTCTTGACCCAATAAGTTCAACAATGCTTGATGAACTGATCCTTGAACTGCGTGACAGCCTTGGTGCCACCATTGTAATCGTGACCCATGAGTTACCATCGATTTTTGCACTCGCTGATAACTCCATTTTTCTCGACACAGAAAGCAGAACCATGCTCGCAACCGGCAATCCAACAATTCTTGCCAAAGAAAGCGAAAGCCTTAAGGTAAGACAGTTTCTTAGTCGTAATGTATATTTAACCGATTAACTTAAACCGTAGACAACTATGCCGAACAAAAAAATCCAGCCCGTAATGATAGGTGTTTTTGTCATTCTCTCCATCGTCCTCTTTATGACAGCCATTGTCATTTTCGGAGGCAACAAGTTTTTTGCAAAAGAAAATACGCTTATCACCTATTTCGAAGGTTCACTTGACGGACTAAGTGTAGGCGCCGCGGTAACATACCGTGGTGTAACTATAGGAAAAGTCAAAGCGATAAACATTCAAATCCAAGCAGATTCCCAAAAAGACCAGGCTATCATCATACCGGTTCATATCTCTCTGAATACTGAATCTTCTTTAATTGTGGATGGATCAAAAACAAAGAGTAAAGAAGAACTCAATAATTTCCTCAAAGAAATGTGTACTCAGGGATTAAGGGCGAAATTAAAACTTAAAAGTGTGGTCACAGGCAAACGTTATATCGATCTTGCTTTTTATGAAAACAGTCGCGCTGTATATAGAGACAAAAAAGGCAAATACCTGGAGATCCCGACACTTCCATCGGAGATGCAACAATTCTCAAAAATGATTGAGAACATCAACCTTGGTGAACTTTATTCAAAATTCATAGCCTCACTCGACTCCCTGGAAAAACTCACAACAGAACTAACGCAAACATTGGACAAGGACAAAACGACACAGTTACTTGATGAACTTTTAGCGGCCTCCACCAGTTTAAATTCAATTTTGGAAAAGGTTGATACAAGTGTTCCTCCAATTCTTCATAAGGTAAACAGTGGTCTTGATCAGTTTACAAACCTCACAGACAACGCTGATAAAATGCTTATTGCAATGAATCAGCAGATACAGCCTCTCTCGACAAACTTAAAGAGTACCTTTGCAAACATGAACTCAACCCTTGCGCACGTTGACACTCTTCTTAGCCAGGCAAAAAAGACCATCACTCCAAATTCTCCTCTATACTATCAATTTACCCAAACCATGCGACAACTTGAGAAATCAGCAAAATCCATTGAAGATCTCAGCAATTTTATCCATCGCAACCCGGACACACTGATTTTTGGTTTGCAAAAGAGTGGAAAAGCTGAACATAATAAGTAACAATAAAAGGTATTATTTCCTTTCAATACACTAAAAAGATATGTTCAAACAGAAAAAGCGACTCATT
>DAOVZA010000252.1 GCA_030635405.1 Desulfocapsa sp. | reverse complement strand
CTATATTGAAAATAAAAAAGATGGAGGCAATAAAATGGCCAAGAAATTAGGTATATATAAATGTGGTATTTGCGGTAACGTAGCTGAGGTTGTCCATTCAGGCGGTGGTGACATGAGTTGTTGTGGTGCCCCAATGGATCTGCTTGAAGAGAACAGTGTAGATGCTGCTCAGGAAAAACATGTACCTGTTGTTGAAAAGGTGGATGGCGGTTTTAAGGTGACAGTGGGAAGTGTCGATCACCCCATGGCTGATGACCATTTTATTGAGTGGATTGAGCTCATTGCCGGAGGCTCCTGCTACAGACAATTCCTGAACCCGGGTGATGTTCCACATGCTACTTTTCTGGTAGCAGCTGAGAGCGCAGAAGCGAGAGCTTATTGCAATCTGCATGGTCTTTGGAAGTCGTAATAGTTATAAAATCTTTTAAGGAGTGAGCCAATGTCCATACCAGAAGAGATGTACCAGTGTCAGATGATGAACTGTGGTTATATTTATGATCCGGATAAGGGTGATCGTAAAAGTAAAGCCAAAAAGGGAACTCAGTTTAAGGATCTCCCAGAGGGGTGGAAATGTCCTGTATGCGGAGCATCTGTGCAAGCATTTAAACCTTTAGCAGGACCCGGGTCTGTGCATGCTGAAAATGCAGCAGCAGCCTCTCCTGTAGAACAAGAAACCAAAACAGAAGGAACAACAAGCGGTATGAAGAAATATAGATGTGATATTTGTGGATATGTATACGATCCCGAAGTTGGAGATGATGCTGCAGGAGTTGCAGCAGGAACATCCTTTGATGATCTTCCCGATGATTATGAATGTCCTGTCTGTGGTGCAGGAAAAGATGAGTTCTCTGAAGTATAAAAACTCGATTTACGGGGGCTGTCATCATGGCAGCCTCTGTCTTAAAATGACTTTCGATTTTGCCGTAATATCCAAAAGTAAACTTGAAAGTATTGTTACATCCTTGATTATTCTTGAAAAAAAGGTATATAAATGAAGAAGATTTTGCTTGTGGCTTTTCAGGGTCAGCCCATGTGTTTTATTCATGTTTTGCTCAATGGACTGGAGTTGAAGTCCGCCGGACATGAATGTAAAATTATAATAGAAGGTGAGGCGACCACCCTGATTCCCGAGATGATCAAGCAAGAGCACTTCCTGCACGGTCTTTTTAATCAGGCAAAGGATGCAGGTTTGATTGAAGGTGTCTGTAAGGCATGTTCCATGAAAATGAATGTTTTTGAACAAATTGAAAAAACAGACCTCCCCTTTCTGGGCGATATGTCCGGGCATCCGGGGATGGTGAAATATATTGAAGATGGATTTGAAATATTAAACTTTTGATTTTAACCTTAAGGAGACAGAGCCATGAATCCAGTTAAACTTACCGAAAATGTTTATTGGGTTGGTGCTGTGGATTGGGATGTTCGTGATTTTCATGGATATTCCACAAACAGAGGTACCACCTACAATGCATTTCTCATCATGGATGAGAAGATTACTCTTATTGATACTGTTAAGAAAGAACTGAAGGGCGATATGCTCGCCAGGATCAGAGAGATTGTAGATCCTGAGAAAATTGATTACATCGTTGTTAACCACGTTGAGATGGATCACTCCGGAAGTTTACCGGAGATGATGGAGTTAATCAAACCCGAGAAAATAATCTGTTCAAAGATGGGTGAGAAGGCTCTTATTCAACATTTTCACAATGAAGACTGGCCCTATCAGATTGCAAAACCGGGCGAAGATGTAAGTCTTGGTAAAAAGACTCTCTCTTTTCTTGAAACACGAATGCTGCATTGGCCTGATTCTATGTTTACCTACCTTGTGGAAGATCAGATTCTCTTTTCTTCCGATGCTTTTGGTGAGCATCTTGGTACCAGTGAACGTTTTGATGATGAAGTTGATCAGGCAATTCTTCTTGAAGAACTCACAAAATATTACGCTAATATCCTGACTCTCTATTCTCCCCTTGTTAAGAAACTGATTGCCAAGGTGAAAGAGATGGATCTGCAAATCAAAATGATTGCTCCTGATCATGGTGTGATCTGGCGAACGAATCCTGGTATGGCTCTTGAAGCCTATGATAAATGGAGCCAGGGTAAATGTGATGGTAACGCTCTTGTTATCTACGATACCATGTGGCATTCCACTGAAGAGATGGCTAAAAGGGTTGGAGCGGGATTGCAGGATGAAGGTATCTCCTACAAACTTTTAAACCTTCGCTATAACCATCGTAGTGATGTTATGCGTGATGTGCTGAACGCCAGTGCAATTGTACTTGGCTGTCCCACATTGAATAATGGTTTGCTGCCTCGCATGGCAGGTTTTCTCATGTATATGCGTGGTTTGCGTCCTCTTAATAAAATCGGTGCTGCTTTTGGTTCTTTTGGCTGGTCCGGTGAGTCTGTAAAGCTGCTTAACACTGCAATGACTGATATGAAGTTTGATGTTGTTGATGATGGCCTTAGGGTGAAGTATGTACCAGAAGATGCTGATTATGTACAATGTGTGGAACTCGGTCGTAGGGTAGGGCAGGCGATAAAAGCAAAATCAGCTGAATAAGAGGAATTAATATGAAGATACATATAGACAAGAATATTGTTGAATTTATTCCTGAGAACGAGCAGGAAACAGCTTCCATGGAAACCTTATGGAGAGTCGTTGTTGATTGTGCTGCAGATAATAAACGTATGACAGCCATCGGTGAATATATTCCTTCTAAAGCGAATCTTGCCAGATTCCACATAGAAGGAGTGGCTGCTACTACTCAGTACACAGAAGATAAGGCTGTTGAGGAATGTACCGTAATATGTACAACCTGTAATAAATATATGTCTTTAAAGGGTGGTGATGCCGTGCCGGTCTGTTGTGGCAGGCCAATGGAAACAGCTGACTGATTAGTCGCAGTTGTTTTTAGCTTCGTTTGTTTAACCCTTGTCACAAAAGTGGCAAGGGTTTTTAAACGTTTTTTCTTTCTATCTTCTTAGAAAATTTAAGGCAGATCCGGCCTTAAACCAGTCAATCTGTTCTCTATTCAAAGAATGATCCAAAATTATTTCTGTGGTTGTCCCATCGTTGTGATTTAATATTGCCGTAATCGAAGAACCTGGTGTGATTTCTTTAATACCAATCAGGTCAATGGAATCATTTTCCTTCACCAACTCATAGTCAGCACTATTTGCAAAAGTAAGAGGTAGGATGCCCTGCTTCTTTAAATTCGTTTCATGAATACGTGCAAAAGAGCGGGTGATTACTGCCCTGCCACCCATATGGCGCGGACACATGGCCGCATGTTCCCGAGATGATCCTTCTCCATAGTTTGTATCACCCACAACAACCCAGTTTTCACCAGCTTTAGTGTATTCACGAGCAATTTCATTATAGGGCTGTGATTCTTCGGTAAGTTGGTTTTTTGCATTTCCTGGCTCATCGGTGAACGCATTCACTGCGCCACTGAACATATTACCGGAGATGTTGTCGAGGTGACCTCTGAATCTGAGCCATGGACCTGCGGGTGAGATATGGTCAGTGGTACATTTTCCTTTTGCCTTTAGTAACAGACGTAATTTCGTGAAATCCTGGCCGTTCCAGGAATCAAAAGGAGTGAGCAGGGCAAGACGTTCTGATTCAGGAGAAACCTGGACAGTTACACTCGTATGATCAGCAATTGGGGCTAAAAACCCTTCTTCGTCACTAATTAGTTTTTGAGGTGGTACCTCAGCAACCTTTTCAGGAGGAGTGAGGGTAAAAGTGGAGCCATCGGCAGCTGTATGTTCAACCGTATATGGATTTACTGTAAAACTTCCGGTCATGGCATAGGCAAGACATGTTTCAGGGCTGCAGATAAAGCCGCTTGTTCCTGAATTACCATCATTTCTCTTTGGGAAATTACGGTTGTAGGATGTTACAATGGAGTTTAGAAAACCTTCTTCTATCCCTTCACGGTTCCATTGACCAATGCATGGGCCGCAGGCGTTGGCAAGAAGTACCGTACCAATGGCTTCAAGTTTTGCCAGCTGTCCATCACGTTCAATGGTTGCCCGAACCTGTTCAGATCCCGGGCTGATTAGTACAGGGATTTTCAGTTTTGCACCCTTGGCTGTGATCTGTTCTGCCATGGCAGCAAGGCGTCCCATGTCTTCGTAGGATGAATTTGTGCATGATCCAACAAGAGCGTAGGTTACATTTGATGGGTGATTTCCATCCTTAACGTATTG
>DAOVZA010000046.1 GCA_030635405.1 Desulfocapsa sp. | reverse complement strand
GTGCAGATGGATTCATGCTGGAACGCATACCAATATTTAAGAGAGCATCAGTTGAAACGCGCATGGCACGTGGAAGCTCAAGGACAATATCAATTCCTTCTTTATCATTGGGCTGATGAAAAATATCAACAGACATCCCTTGCATGCCTATTTGCACGGCTCGACTGATCTCTCCGGCTGAAATATGATTAAGTGCAGCTTTCTCTTTATCAACGGTGAGAACCAGACGACTACGTTCAGCCTCCCGGTACCAGTCCACATCCACAACACCTTCAGTGGTTTCGTAGATATTTTTCACTGCTGCTGCAAGATTGACCCTGTCCTCTTCCGTTGGGCCATAGATTTCAGACACCAGAGTCTGTAAAACAGGAGGCCCAGGAGGTACTTCAGCAACAGCTACAGCCGCGCCATATTTCTCAGCTATTTCAGTAATTGCAGGACGTATTCGAACGGCAATACCGTGGCTCTTTAATTCTCTGTCGTGTTTTGGCTTAAGGTTCACCTGAATATCAGCAACAGTTGGCCCCTGACGCAAAAAATAATGCCTAACAAGACCATTAAAGTTATAGGGAGATGCAATTCCTGCATACACTTGATAATCGATAACAGCGGGGTCATTCTTGACCACTTCAGCCATTTCGAGTGCCACCCGCGTTGTCTGCTCAAGGGTTGATCCTTCAGGCATATCAAGAATCACCTGGAACTCACTCTTGTTATCAAAGGGCAGCATCTTTACTTTCACCATGCCCAGGTACACCATGGAGCAGGCACCAAGAAGCATTGCGATGATACTCACAAAAAAGATAAGTCGTGCAAATCCGCTTGCTAAAAGAGGATCCATAATCCGATGATACAATCGTGTGAAAAAATCATCCGGAGCATGATCTTCATCAATCTCTTTACCATCCTCAGGAGCTTCGCAAGGGCTGACTTTTTTACGCAGTAACCGTACAGAAGCCCAGGGAGTAACAGTAAAGGCAATAATTACTGAGAAAAACATGGCAGCAGATGCACCCAATGGAATAGGGCGCATATAAGGCCCCATCAAACCACCAACAAAGGCCATGGGGAAGATGGCTGCAATAACAGCAAGAGTTGCCAGAATTGTGGGATTACCAACCTCAATTACCGCCTCCACAGCAATGGTCCTCATTGACTTATGCTTATTGGCTGGCATACGAATATGGCGCACGATATTTTCCACCACAACAATGGCATCATCAACCAGGATTCCAATTGAGAAAATCAGTGCGAAAAGAGTGATACGGTTCAGCGTATATCCGTAGAGATAAAACATCATCAAGGTGAGGGCAAGCGTTGAGGGGATAGCCAACATGACCACCGTGGACTCGCGCCAACCAAGAAAAAAGAGAATCAGAATCGCCACACCAAAAACTGCAATTCCCATATGGAGAAGAAGTTCATTGGATTTTTCAGCAGCCGTCTCTCCATAATTTCTAGTCACCGCAACGGTGATATCAGCAGGAATCAACGTGCCCTTAAGCCCATCGACCTTCTCAAGCACCTCATCAACCACACTCACTGCATTGGAGCCTGGTCGTTTAGCAATGGAGAGGGTGACAGCTGCAGTTTCACTCTGCCCATCGGCAGTGCCATACAAAACGTAGTTATTAGGCTCTTCGGGGCCATCAAGAATGGTTGCTACTTCTGAAAGATAGACGGGACTCCCTCCATAAACGCCCACCACAATGCGACCAATCTCCTCTGTATTTTTCAAAAAAGTTCCAGTCTGCAGCAAAATCTCCTGATTCATTACTTTCACTTTACCAGTGAAACTCTGTTGATTGGCCTGTTGCAGTGCTGGTATCAACTGGGAGACGGTGAGATTTCTCGAAGCAAGCAGAAGAGGATCAAACTGAATACGGACCTGTCTTCTGGTACCGCCAATGAGTGTTGTTTCCGCCACATTATGAATACTTTTTACAGCATCATCCACCTCAGCTGCCAGACGGCGCAGCATAAAATGATCATACTTTTCAGAATGGAAGGTAAGTGCCAGAATGGGAACATCATCAATTATATGCGGTTTAACAATGGGCGCTGAAACACCATGGGGAACACGATCAAAATTGGTGTCCAGTTTCTGATTTAGCCGAACAATGGCGCTGTTCAGGTCTTCTCCCACATAAAAACGTACAACCAGCAAAGACTGGCCAGCCATGGAGGTGGAATAGATATACTCAACACCAGGAATTTCGTAGAGCAGCTTTTCCATGGGGATGGAGACACGCTGTTCAATTTCCTTTGGAGTTGCTCCCTGCATGGAGACCATGACATCAATCATGGGGACCTTGATCTGAGGCTCCTCTTCCCGTGGCAACAGCACGATAGCCATAAATCCTAAAAGCATGGAGGCAAGAATGCCCACTGCCGTGAGTTTGGAGTCTACAAAGGCCGCAGCCATCTTCCCGGCAAAACCGGGGTTTTCAAATTCTTGATTTTTCATTACCGTTTGATATCCACAGGTTGTCCATCCTGTAATTTGTCGTTATTGCCGACAACCACCAATTCACCAGGATCAAGACCGGAAATTATTTCAATTTCCTCATCATAGGCAACACCGGTTCTTATAAGACGCATGCGAGCAATTTTAGCACTCTCATCAACCACAAAAACAATTTCCATCTGTCCTTTGTATATTACAGAGGATTCAGCAAGCATCAGTGTCGATTCCTTGGAACCCTCAAGGCTTATACGGGCAAACTGTCCCACACGAAGATCAGGGCCGGAAGGAATGTTAATTTTAACTGGAGCAGTACGGGACATAGGATCAGCAGCAGGAGCAACTTCTGCAACTTCACCGATAAAGATAAGACTTGCGGCAGGGACTTCAACTGAAAGACTATCTCCTACAGAGACACTTAAAAGAAGAGCTTCCGGTACCTGAGCCAGAACCTGTAGCTCTTTACCATTCTCAATCTGCAGGAGTACCATACCAGGAGATGCAAGATCTCCGATATTAGCTATTTTTTTAGTCACTGTTCCTGAAAAAGGAGCAGTGATACTCGTATAATCGAGCATGGTTTGGGCTTCTTTATAGGCAGCTTCTGCTATTCGGGTAACATCCTTGAGGGATTTAACAGTTTCTGCAGTTGAAGCACCCTGTTTCTGAAGCTTATTTTCACGAGCAAGATTGCGCCTGGCCTGAGAAAGCTGTGCCTCTGCCTGTAAAACCTTTGCTGAAATTTCTCCGGCACTAATCTTAACGAGCAAGTCACCCTTTGAAACGTTTGATCCCAAAACAACAGGAAGCTCAATAACCTGCCCTGATATTCTTGCTGAGATGGATGCACGTTCAATGGCTTCAAGAGTGCCAACAACTTCTATGCGAGATCTGGCAATCTCTTCTCTTACCTCAGCAACCTCAACAGTAAGTGTTGGCAGCGGGGGAGTATCTGCTTTTTTTTGTTTATCCTGAGCACTGCAAACAGACGAAAATGCCATTCCACCAAGGAGTACAGCTCCGATCACATAATTATTCCAATTCATCACTTACCTTGTCCTTTTGTCATTCCCTCAAATTGTGGCAGGCCCATGGCCCGCTTTAAGTCTGCCTGTGCCACTTCTATATTACCTCTTGCCACACTCTGTCTGACAAGGGCATCGGTGAGGCGCATTTCCACATCAATTAAATCCGATGAAAGAATGACCCCCTCTTTGAAACGAGTTCTACTCAAGCGTGCACTTTCTTCGGCCTGCTCAACCATCTTTTTTGTTACCTTTAAACGTTGTACAGCCTGACGATAGCTGAGATCCGCCTGTTTTACTTCCAGATCCATTCCAAGTTCAAGTTTTTCTCTCTGAGCCTGAATAGTTGCAAGTCCGGCCATCGCCTTAGCCACAGCAGCCTGAGTGCCATATCCTTCGAAAAGACGATAGTTAATCTTTACTCCGGCCATCCAGGAATCGCCATTTCCATCAATTTCAAAGCCCTTATCGTATTGATAAGAGGCAAAACCATCAACGGTGGGAAGGTTTCCTCCGCGGGCTGCCTGTAAACTTGCAAGGGCCGCCTCTTCCGCATGGGCAAGACTTTGAAGCTCTGGACGCTTAGAATAGCTTCTCTCTTCTGGAATCTGCTGCTGTTCATTTAATGAACAATCGATCACAACACTGCCATCTTTCAGACCGAGGAGATTTAAAAATATTTTCTGAGAAAGTTCGAGTTGATGCTCTGCCAGGATAAGGTTTTCACTGGCACGAGACTCCTGAACCTCAAGATTGAGAAGATCTGCCTTTAGCAAATCACCTGCATTGAAACGAGCCTTTGCCACTGCAAGGGAGGCTCGAATAGCATCGATGGATACCTTTCTAGCTTCGAGCATCTCCTTGGCCTGAACCATGGATTGAAAGCTGCGAACCACTCCAAAAGACAAGTGAGAGTAAACCGCTTCACGATCCATTTCCGATCGAGCAAAGCCGGCTGTAGCTGCATTGACTGCCGCCTCGTCTCTTCCACCGTTATAAAAACGGTACTCCACTCCCGCCCTAAAATTCAGATTATCGGTACGGCCCGGATCATTAAAATCCATGCTTGGACTGAAAACGCCATGATTTAAGATATTTCCAAAAGAATACATGGGATTGTTGGTCTGACCATACTGGGCGGAAACATCAACCTGTGGATAATACCCGACTCTTGCCTGATCGATTGCAGCGTTGGCCATTTTCATACGCTGCAGAGCAACACGACTATCCGGACTATGATTGAGCGCAAACTCCACACTATTTTTCGCCGTCCAGATTTCAGGAACTTCAGGTTCCCCGTCTGAGGCCATAGAAACGATCGGACTTAAGAGAAACAACAAACAGAGAACTCCACTTCCAGATTTCATCATATGCAAGACTCTTTTGTATAAAAACAACGGTTTAAGTTCAAATTCAAGACAGCAACACCTAATTAAGCAAACCCTTCAATATACTCTATGTCACCCTGTCGCACAAGAGCAATCAGGAAGCCTTATCCTGTAACACCTTATCACACTGTATATACGAAAAAAACATAAAACTCCCTTGATTTAGCGCAAAAGCCACGCCCATGAAGGAATGTGCCTTTATAAATCACTACCAGTATGGCGTCCGGTTTTGCAGGCAAAGGAATATTTTGCAAGCAACTGAAGAAGTGAAAATTTCTTGACGTCTCTTCTTTTACGACTACTATTAAGGAAATAGAGCTATTAACTATATTTTTAATCCTTAAAAAGCGTCCCCCCCTAAATGAGGTCCCGAATGAATCCTATGGTCAAGTCAGTCTTTGTAACCACTGCCCTTATTTCTTCTTTAATTTTACTCAGTTCGTGCAGCAAAAAGAATCTTATTCCTCCAGAGGGCGCACCTGTCGAAGGATCTGAGATATCTGGTGGGACCAATATTGACTACCCTGCAGCTGGTAGCTATTCAGAGACCGGACTTGCCGGAGAAGAATCCATGGATTCCACCGGTAGTGGAAACCTCTCCTTCAATAACGGAGCTGATCAACAATCGGAAGAGTATAGACGTACCTATGGCCGCTCTTCAACTGTATTTAGCCCTGTCTACTTTGAATTTGACCAGGCCGGTATTACTTCTGAAATCAGTCCCATACTTAGTGCCAATGCTACATACATGAAAGAAACCCCAAACGCAATGATAGTGATCGAGGGAAATTGTGATGAACGGGGAACCAACGAATACAACCTTGCTCTTGGTGAGCGTCGCGCCATCAACGTTAAGGAATACATGGTAAATCTTGGTGTCAACCCTGTTCGGATTCGCACTGTCAGTTATGGCGAAGAACGTCCGCTCTTCAATGGTCAAAATGATCTGGATTGGTCGCAGAACAGACGGGCTGATTTTATAGTTGAATAGATCTTACGTTTAAAATACAAAAAGGGGTTTGGAAGACATCTTCCAAACCCCTTTTTTTGTATTGAAAATAGGATTTAACGATTAATAATCTGAAGCATCGCCTCCGTTACCCCATCAATACTCAATACTCCAGTATCAACCACGTTAGCATCAGTAGCCTTGCACAATGGAGCGGTTGTGCGATTTTGATCGTCATAATCCCGTTTTATTATCATCTCTAACAATTCCACTTCATCCACTTCTTTTCCCTGGGACTTGAGCTGGTCTGCCCGTCTCTTCATCCGTATCTCAGGTGCTGCATCGAGATAAAACTTCCAGGCAGCATTTGGGAAAACAATTGTTCCTGTATCCCTTCCTTCAGCAACGATCTTTCCCGTTTTACCTATTTCCTGTTGCATGGATGTGAGTTTTTCACGAACAGCAGGTATGGCAGACACCTTTGAAGCCACCATGGCCATTTCTGGTGTGCGTATTTCAAGGCTGACATCGCGGCCATCAAGTAACACTCCAACGTCATCATTTTCATCTGTTGCAGGTAAAAGCTCCAGGGAAATGGCAGACAGACATTCACGGACAGCGGTATCATTCTCAAGGTCAACATCAGCATTATTCAAGCTTAATCCCACAGCCCTGTACATGGCACCAGTATCAAGATAGGTAAAGGAGAGACTGGCTGCAACCCTGCGACTAATTGTGGACTTTCCTACACCGGAAGGCCCATCAATGGTTACAATTTCTGATTTTGACTCAGGAGACATATCCAAGCTCCTGAAGACAGTTACTCAGAGTATGTACAAAACGATAATTTTCTTCTGTGGTTCCCACCGTTACCCGAATCACATTGGTATAGCCATAGGCTTTCATGGATCGAATAATCACTCCCTTATGGAGCATGGCTTCATACAAAGCAGTGGCATCACCCTTGACATCAATGAGGAAAAAATTTGTTTGAGATGAATAACTGGTACAACCAATCTGGTTAACCTCTTTCTGTAGCCAGGCCATCCCTTCTCTTGTTCCCTGAAGAGTTTTTTCGTAGAATTCAGTATCCTCAAGAGCTGCAACGGCTGCAACCTGAGCGAGCTGATTCACATTGAAAGGCTGTCTGACTCTGTGCAGATATCCTGCAACCTCTGCACTCATCAAACCATACCCCACACGAATCCCGGCAAGGCCATAAGCTTTGGAAAATGTCCGTAGTGCTACAACTCCACAACGATCTTTTGAATTATGGACAAGAGAATAGATATCCACCTGCATATCGTAATCCATAAAATCTCTGTAGGCCTCATCGAGCACCACAATAACTGTCTCAGGAACATTACTGAGAAAGGTATACAAATCACCGGGGTTTATTGCTGTTGCTGTGGGATTATTAGGGTTATCAAGAAAGATAAGGCGAGTGCGATCAGTAACTGCAGCAAGCATTGCATCCAGATCATGATGCATCCCCTTCAAAGGAAAAATCGTATTCACTCCCCCTCGAACCTGCACATCCTTCTGATACATGAGAAAAGATGGATGGCTTGTAAGTACTTCACCACCAGGCTCAACATAGGCTTTTACCAGTAACTCGATAATGTCATCAGAACCATTGCCGATAACTATCTCATCTGCTGCAAAGCCTTCCTTCTTTGCGATACTATCAACAAGGTAAAAATTTGACCCATCCGGATATCTGTTTAAATTTTGTAATGCAGTGCTTATTGCCTCGATGGCCTTTGGAGATGATCCCCAGGCATTTTCGTTGGAGGCAAGTTTTATGGAATCTGTAACTCCATACTCCCGTTCCAACTCTTCAATTGGTTTACCTGGAGGGTAGGGGACAATGGATTGAATATGTTTTGGAACCTTTGCCTTCATCGTTGTAGCCTCGATTAAGTAAAAAAGAACTGTTAACCAATTTTCGGGCATTTATTGCCCAACTCTGTTCCAAGCTCCAAATTGTACGCAGCTTTCAAAAGAGTATCTTCACGAAAATGAGGCCCTTGCAGCTGGATACCAATGGGAAGCCCATCCTTGCTAAAACCACCGGGAACCGATATTCCGGGAATCCCTGCAAGATTTGCAGATATGGTGAGAATATCAGAGAGATACAGGGCAAGAGGATCATCAGCATGAGCACCCCGTTTCCATGCAGGAGTTGGTGTTACCGGTGAAATAATAAGATCACAGGACTCGTATGCCTTTTGGAAATCATTAAGAATAAGGGTTCGAACCTGGGAAGCTTTTTTATAGTAGGCATCATAATAACCCGAGGAAAGAGCATACGTTCCTATCAGGATACGACGTTTCACCTCATCTCCAAAGCCGCCGGAGCGAGTTTCACGGTACATATCAATAAGTGACTCTGCATTCTGATCACGGTATCCATACACCACACCATCATAACGAGCCAGATTGGAACTTGCCTCGGCAGAAGCAATCAGATAGTACACTGCGACACAATATTCAGTATGCGGTAAAGAGACATCAACGATCTGAGCACCACTGTTTTTCAAAGACTGGATCCCATCTTCAACGACCTTGGCAACTTCCGGGTCAAGCCCCTCACCAAAATATTCACTGGGAACCCCAACTTTTAATCCCTTCATTCCCTCTGTGAGAGAAGCTGTAAAGTCGGGAAGTTCCTGTTTTACTGATGTTGAATCCCGCTTATCATAGCCGGAAATTCCATTCATCATCATTGCAGAATCCGTCACATCCCGGGTTAATGGGCCAATTTGATCAAGGGAGGAAGCAAAGGCAACCAATCCATAGCGAGAAACCCGTCCATAGGTCGGCTTCATACCAACCACGCCACAAAGCGAGGCTGGCTGTCTGATGGAACCACCTGTATCTGAGCCGAGCGATCCAAGACATTCCATGGCGGCAACAGAAGAGGCTGAACCACCCGACGATCCGCCTGCAACAAATCCTGGTTTCCAGGGATTCTCTGGAATACCAAAGGCACAGTTTTCAGATGTGGATCCCATGGCAAACTCATCCATGGCCACTTTACCAAGAATAACAGCCCCCTGATTCTTCAACTTTTCAACAACTGTAGCGTCGTATGGCGGGACGAAATTTTCTAGAATTTTTGATCCGCAGGTGGTTTTCACACCGCGTGTACAAAGAAGATCCTTCATGGAGAAAGGAATACCGCACAGTGGTTCAACGGATCCTTTTTTTATTTGCTTATCAGCCTCATCGGCCTGTTTCAAAGCTTCTTCTTCGGTGACAGTGATAAAAGAATGGATTGCTTCATCAACATCTTTTATCCGATCCAGACAACTGCCAGTCAGCTCACGGGATGACAACTTGCCTTCATCAAGTGCAACTCTTGCCTGACCAATGGTTAATTCATACGGATTCATTACTAAAACGCCTCAAAATAAAAAAAGAACCTTAAAGGCTCAAAAGTCCAACATTTGCTGCCACAAAAAACCATCCTGTTTAACTAGATGATCTTTGGCACTATAAACGCTTCTTCATTCACCTTCGGCCCATTGAGCAGAGCCTCTTTTCTTGGTAGTGATTCCTGTACTTCATCTTCCCGAAAAGCGTTATTAATGGAGAAAGCATGGGTTGTGGGAATAACACCGGTGGTATCCAGTGCATCGAGTTTATCGACATACATAAGGATGGTATCAAGCTGTCCCGTCATTCTTTCCAGCTCTTCTTC
>DAOVZA010000199.1 GCA_030635405.1 Desulfocapsa sp. | reverse complement strand
AGAAATGCTGCCAAAACCGCATTTTCCATTTCTTCAGCCTGCATTTTGGCCTGTTTGGAAAGCCGTACAACAACTTTTCTTCGATCTTCAGTACTACGTTCACGATGCAAAAAACCTTTATCTTCAAGACGATCCACCATACATGAGGCTGATGGGGCAGAGACCTGCAACTGTTCTGCAAGCTTTGAGATAGTACTATCACCACTGCTTTGTAACGTCATCAACACCTGCACCTGAGCCATGGAAAGTTCTTCACCTTTACATGTGGCACTACCGTGTCGCAATCCTGACTGGATAGAGAAAATATGATTTTTCAGCTTACGCCCGGCACTTGCTATAAAGCGTGCCTGCTCAACTGTTTTGGTATTGGACATAATGAACCATTCAATTGTATTTATATAAAACGCAAAAACCCTTAGGGTGACTAAGTAATAGTCACCCTAAGGGTTTTCTGTCAAGAATATTTCAATGCAATTGAGAAATATTATCCAAGTACTAATTTACAACAGGATTTCAGGTGTTTTCTGAAGCGTCATTGGCAGTCAAAAGCAAACTCAAAGAAGAGACGAATTATCCTCCACCACTCCAAATACCCGGCACTCAGGATACAAACCAAGCACAGACGAACCGCTGCCGTAAGGAAAAATTCGAGGCTACCAAGAACGTATTTTTCTGTAGCCAGAATAAAGGCATCAATGGTTTAAGGAAGGGGGGGCTGACGGGAAGACAGGATTGCCTATATGTAATTGTACGAATCAGGGAAAATAACAGTAGATATCTTTACGATGTAAAGCACGAATAACAATAACAACCTCGTCTTTTATTTTGATTCCAACACGATAATCGCCAAAGCGAATCCGGTAGAATTCACTGTTTCCTTTAAGGTGTTTTAAATTCTTTATCTCACTAATACTTTTAGCTCTTTCAACTTCTTCGATGATTTCTTTGACATTATTCAAAAAAAGATCGTCTCTTTTTCGACGTTTCAAATCTCTTAAAAAACTCTTTCTAAACTCTGTTATCATTCAGTCCTTTCCTGGTCACCCAAAATAGCAAAAACCTCATCTCTACTGGCATTATCAGAGGATTCGCCTTCTTCAATAGCTCGCACCATTGCAATATCCTCGATGGCCTCCATAAAAATGTCGTGGACAACGTCTTTTTTTTCTTCGATGGCTTCAATAATGGCCTGTTTAAAAAGATTTTTAATCTTATTGTCATCAATTAATGCTTCCATTTTACACCTCTAAGCCTGTTGATTTCGAAATGAGTCGTGTCAAGCGCTAGTCGTTGACCATCTATTGGCTTCATGTTTTAGAATTAGACTATCAAGCACCGTTTTTACAATCATTTTTTCTTCCGCCTCAAATTTGGATATGGCTTCAAATTGCAATTTGAGGTCATCATCCGCGCTTCTTTCATCTTTATCAAATATCAATGCGTCTGCACTGATACTAAGCGCAATAGCAAGCTTTCGTATCGCATCTAAAGTTGGTTGTGATGAGCCACCTTCATACCTGCGAATTTGAGCAACATGCAGCCCTACACGTTTGGCAAGTTCTTGCTGAGTAATTCCTTTCTCTTTCCTGGTTGTGCTTACCCGTTCTGGAAAATTCATGTCAAGTCTCTATAATATTATTGTCACAGTATACACCCCATTTTATTGGTTGCTTTTAAGATTGACCAATATAGCACAAATGCTAGTTACAACATAGCACATAAAAAATATTTTCATGCTTTTACAATAGGGGAAACACATCGGCGCTATAGGAAATACATCATTTTTTAGAAAAAAATGGAAGAAATCAACCTAAAATTCCACTCTTTACTCAGAATTCATACACAAACTCACAGAAGACGCGATCATTATCTTCCACCTCGCTCAAGGCTCCCTCATCCGCGGATTGGTAAAAAATCACCCCACCGGTTACTGTCATGGCATCATTGATGTCATAATCCAACTGAAAACGTTCAAACATTCCATCTTCGCCATGTATACCAAAGAGTGACAATATCATTTTAAAGTTGATGGTGTCGTTAACAAAATCCCTCGTATACATTAGCATGGTCTGCATTGTGTCTTCTTGAGCAATATCTGGAGACAGAGTTAATTGCTCATCAAACTCAACAAGATGTCTGTTCACAATTTCAAGAGACAAGGCTGATTCAGAAAAACCAAGATACTCAATACCACCCATGAGATCCAAACGTGACAAATCCTCATCTTTAAGAGTAGCAAACTCAAGACCTTCGAACCAAGCGCCCTCTCCTTTAAACAACCAGTTGCCAAAGGCCATATTGGCAGTCAGCCCTGTCATAAATATTCTGTTATGTTCACGAAAATAACTGCCGTTTATGTCCTGAGTGATATGAGCCCTGCCATCAAAAACAGAGGCGGCATAAAGTGATAAATCCCAACCACTGAAGATACCGTTTAAGGCAAAGGCGTATTGCTGATTATCAAGTGAAACATCCGGTTCTATTTCAGGAGGCAATGGCATGGTACCGGGATAAAAATCACTGTTATACACAGGGTTTTTATCAAAACGAGGTTCATGAATCATGATCCCACTCAGATTCCAGGGACCGGTATAGTAATCAAGCTTGGTCATGGCCACGGGCAGACGACGATTTTTGATGTCCACCATACCAGGAAGGCGATTATCCAAGGGGTTTAAAATATCTGTAACCCGTACATTGTCTGATTTTCCCCATACCACAACTTGACGACCTATTTTAATATCAAGCTTTGAAGTCAGACTGCCCTGAAGATACAACTCATCGATTTCAAGTTCCTGCTCATAGAGATCCAACAGTGTGTTTGTGTATTCACCTCTTTCCTGCATGGAATACGCAGCGTCATAAAACCCATGACCACTTATCTTTGCTCTCCAGTTCCCAAAGTTCATTTCAGAACTTAAAAAGACATTGCCACGCAGCATGGAAAGACCACGAAAATCAGCAGCATTTCCAACCGGTGCTTCGTGAGCAAAATTATACGAGGCTGTGAGCCCCATACTTCCAGTTAATTCAAGCCACTCGGGCATCTTTTTTTTGCTGCTAACAGTTTCTGCCTGTGCATCATTTGGTGCATCATCGAAACCAGATAGAAGATCATCCAGCTCATCTGGAACTGCCTCAACTTCATCATCAAAACCTGAAAGGATATCATCAAGATCCTGAGCAAAAAGAGATGCGGCCTGAAACTGTAAAAAACCGAGGCTTAGTGCAGAATAGGAGATTATTTTAAAGAGTTGATTCATGGTGGACGGCTACAGCCCCTTCTCTAAACGACGAATGGTAAACATGTCATCATCAATGGCCTGATTATATTTAATATTGGACCATTTCATAACAGTTTTATGAAGGGTAACCTTATTCTTGGTGGTTTTCATACGAGACTCTGTTGATACCCAAATACCATCAATCTCTTTAATCCCTATCATTTCCTGATATTTGACCTTTTTCCCTTCTTTAAGCCAGTGAACGGCACGAACGCCCATAAAGAGATCCTGACGAACAAAGATCACTGATTTTGTAAAGCCATAACGATCTTCTACTACTTTATCAGCTGGTAATGCCTCAATGAGCCAAACCTTTTGACCATTCACTTCACTTTCCTTGAGTACTTTATAAGTCCATTCATCGAGCACACGTTTGGTCATATCGGCATAGGAAAAATCAGATCCCATAAAAGCTCCTGACTTATCAGAACTTGCAATGCGTTTTGTTTTGTGAAGATCTGGAAGAAAGAGCCACTGGTCATCATCGCGACCGCCCTCATAATAGTCATAGGTGAGAAAAGCAGTGTCTTTTACATCTGCAGGGGATACAAAAAACTGCAGTTTCCAGGTATCCTCGCCCTTATCTTTATTGAGGATTTTCATTGTGCGCACACGACGATTATCCTTCTTGTCGATGAGAATCATCTCCACATCAGCGGTCAGATTATCTCCATCTTCACGACTATCAACCTTCTCCATAATCTCTCGTGCAGTCAATGCCTGAGCACTGCTGCTAAAAGCAAGCAGCATGACACCACATATACATAGTTCTGTTATTCGTTTTATTTGCAGCATGGAAATTCTCCTTAGGGAAATTCTATATTTCTTAATTATATTATGCGTTATCAACTTTCAACATTTTATCAGCAACCAGCGCCATGAGTGCCGGAGCCAGAAAAAAGTCTCCGATGAGTGCAAGTATGATAGCCATACCTGTCAACAGACCAAAGTTAAACACGTTAACCATGGAGGCAAACAAAAAGATAAAAAAGCCAATTGAAAGCACGATGGATGTGGTCAGCATGGCACGTCCTGCCGTATGAAGAGTATGTCCAACAGCATCTCGGACATCACCACTTTCCGTATAATATCTTTTAAAATTATACATAAAGTGAACGGTATCATCCACAGCAAGGCCAATGGCAACAGAGGCGATCAGCATGGTGAACATATCGAGCGGAATCCCTACCCAGCCCATGATACCCATAACAATCAGGATTGGTCCCAGATTTGGGATCATCGCAATTATACCCATTTTAAAATTACCAAGCAGTAGAATCATCATAAGAGTAATGACGACAAGCGCTATACCATAACTTTGTGCCGCCGAATGTATTGTGGCATACAGGATTCGTGCAAAGAGTGACATGATCCCGGTGGTGGTAATTTTCACTTCTTTCCCATCCTGGGCGACTCCTTCAAAGGCAGCACTGAAACGTTCTTCTATCTCTTTAATAAAAGGAACGTAGGCAAGAGAATCACGCCAGGGGACTTTAATGGTTATACGAGCCAGTTGGAAACGGCTGTCAATTACATCCTGAAGATCATCAGACCCTGAATTTTCAAAAAGTAAAAATTCCTGGGGAATAAGAGCGCCATTATCGGGAATTTTATACATCTCCGGTTTGTTTTCATTAAGGGCTCTGTGAATTTCTTTGAGGATCATGGCAACGGAACTAACCTTCCCGACAAAGAGATCATTCTGTTTAAAACTCTCCAGATCAATGGT
>DAOVZA010000184.1 GCA_030635405.1 Desulfocapsa sp. | reverse complement strand
GAGGTTTGAACCGATGGCCACCATCCAGGTTGAGAAACAATGAAACCCTTTGGACACTCTGTTCCAGCCAAAAAACATAACGGCAAAGAAACTGGCTTCCATAAAAAAGGCAAACATTCCTTCAATGGCCAGTGGTGCTCCAAAAATATCACCCACCATCCATGAATAATTTGACCAGTTGGTTCCAAACTCAAACTCCAGGATAATACCTGTGGCCACTCCAATGGCAAAGTTAATACCAAAAAGAGTCATCCAGAAGCGGGTTATTTTTCTCCACTCCTCTTTTCCTGTTTTGAGATATATCGTCTCAAAGAATGCACACAAAAATGATAACCCAAGTGTTATCGGTACAAAAATCCAGTGATACATGGCCGTAAACGCAAACTGCGCTCTCGACCAGTTCACTAAACTGGGGTCCACATCAATCATTTTTACCTCCCTCCATTAATTTGTATTTGCGGGTGTTCTGATCAGTTGTTCCAGTACATAATCACCGCGTTGTTTATCTGTTTCAAAATTTGTCTTTAAATAATTTGGAAAAAAGAAGAGTTTGAGTACCGCAAACATGACGATAAGCTTAATGAAAATAATCTTCCACAGTGTTTTTCCCACCGTCATGCTCGCAAAGCCATCCCGATAAAAATTGAATACTTTCATTGGCAGTTCAATCATGGTCTTTCCTCATATTACCGTCTCTCTTTCTTCGTATATAAAACTAACATTATTTTTTTAAATTATGCACAGGAAACAATGGAATACAAGACTCATTTTCTGATAACTCAGCAAGACTGACTTTCGCCAAGGTCTCACGTAACTGGTCTCTTGCAATTTCCCAAACCTTATGGACACTGCACTTATTACTTATATTACAAGTTACTGGACGACCGACACAGTCATTGAGAAAAATTTCACCAATCATTACTTCCACAACTTCAAGAAGAGAGATGTCGGTTGGCTCCTTGAGCAAACTATAGCCACCCTTGGCCCCCTGCTTAATTGATATCATATTTGCCTTTGCAAGGTCCTGAGCAATCTTTGCCAGAAAATGGGCAGGGATATCTGCACTTTCAGCAATTTCCTGTTTGGAAATCTGAACCCCCTTCCCCTTATGCGACAGATAAACCATACATCTGACCGCGTATTCTCCAGCACGAGTCAATCTCATTAAACATTCACCAATTAAAGACATATAAGATAGTTAATGTCTTATATACACCATGAGCATTCTCAGTCAACTGTCTTTTCAGTACTACAAAAAATACATATTGGTTTCTAATAAGTATGAAACTCAGCCAACTTCACATAATACAAAGATAACATGCTGATAAAACAAAATAATTAGATATTGCTTTAAAGAGTGGGATTAGAAAGATATGTAAATGCTGTTCAGAATAGAAAGCGATGAGAATCAGGAACTGACAAACTATTACATTTGCAGCATTTCAAGTAGTTCGCTACGATCTTCAAGTCTTTGTTTAAAAAAAGCCTCTAATTCCAAAAGACTCTCTTCATCAGGGATAATTGACGATTCTACTCCACACTTCAACAAAAGATCATTCATCGCCTTATCCGAGCCTTCAGGATTCCCAGGAAGACCTCCTAAAACAACTTTACGACTTAACAAATCGGCAAGAATCATAATCTGAGTTGAACGCTCACATGTAGCAATTTCATCATAACTGTGATGATGTTCTACCATATCCACCAATTGAGATGGAAACATCCAGCGATGCAGCAATTGGGAACCAATTTCATTATGCCCACAACCCAGAAATTCATTTTCAATGTTGAGGCCACTATCATCCATGAGCTGACCATATCTTTCAAGATTTTCAATTTCTGAGAGAAATTTTTGAAAAATAACTAATCGACCTATGTCATGAAGCATTCCACCAAGAAAATATAAAGAACTCTCATCTCCACATCTTTCAGCTATACATTCAGCAGCCAGAGCACATTCCAGAGAATGGCTCCAAACTCCAACCATAAGCTCTTTCTGCTTACCACTGGGGGCCTTAAATGTCTGAAACATAACCCGGGAAAGCACCAAACTCTGCACCTCCGCCTTGCCAAGAAGAATAAGTGCATGCCGTAAAGACTCAACTTTACGCCGAAGTCCATAAAAGGCAGAGTTGGCGAGCCTTAAAACAGCAGCAACAAGAGAAATATCACCTTCAATAACAGACTCAAGATCCGTAGCCATCGTATCGGGATCAGAAACCATTTCCATCACCTTCATGGCAACGGCTGGCAGGGGTGCAAAATCCTCCACACACTCAGATACCCGCTTGTGCAGAGAATATGACTGATATTTATCCTTAGGAAGCATCAAAGATTTCTCCTTCCTCTGAAAGAAACTCACACGTGTCAATTGTTTTCATCAACATGTCAACTAAGAATGGATCAAACTGACTACCGGAATACCTTTTTAATTCTTCTTTTGCCTTTTCCCGAGTCATTCCCTCTTTTTTTATCGCAGGAACAACCATGGCCACAAATGAATCCACCAGTGCGAAAATTCTGGCGGCCATGGGGATCTCGTTCCCCTTCAGTCCATCGGGATATCCAGTACCATCATAATGTTCATGGTGAGAATAGAGAATAACCCGCTCAGATGCAAAAAAATCAAACATCGTTGTCAACTCCCTGAGCATAAGCGGTTGATCAAAAAGCATTTCTTCCTGCTCCTCATTCAAAGGCCCTTCGGTCTTCAAAGAAGAATCATGTATATAGCAACGGAAAAGGTCATGAAGTTTAATGGAACGACGAAAGGAATGGATAAGTTGATCAGGAAGGTTGAGTTTCTGGGCAAGCTCATCAAGGACTTTTATAAAAAAAGAATTACGGTTTGCAAGAAGATCATAGCCTCGGGTTTGCGAGTGTACCATTGCCTCAAAGGAGGCAAGCGTCATGGCGCGAGCCTTTTCAATGGTTGCATTTAAATGATTCTGCTGACTAGCTCCGATAATATCACTGATCTCATCGATTCCGCCGGTAACTCCAGTTCGTTTTTTGTAATGGCAAACTCTGTTTCGACCATCTGCCTTAGCCTGATAGAGTGCGTTGTCGACATAATCAATGATGACGCCAGAAGCATCTGTCTCTTCTCCAAAGCCAGAATACACCCCGATAGAAACAGTGACATAACGCTCGTACTTATCATTGGAAAAGACAGTGCTTGCAATTTTATTCCGTATCTTCTCTGCTACAATTTCTGCTTGATCCCGATCGATATTGGGGAGAATGACAAGAAACTCCTCACCTCCATACCGACCAAAGATATCGGATGCTCTAAGGTCATCGCCAACTCTTTTTGAGAATTCTTTTAATACGAAGTCCCCAAAAGGATGGCCGCAGGTATCGTTTACATCTTTAAAAAAGTCGAGATCAAGAAGAAAAACAGAAATAGAAGTATTGTAACGTTTGGCAAGAGAAACTTCCCGCTCCAACTGCTCTAACAAGTGATTGTGATTATAGAGATTTGTCAGACCGTCCCGAATTGCCCGATCCTGAAGTTTTAGATTTTGCTTTTGGATTGTAGCAGTTGCAAACGCCAGCTCACGCTGTCTCGTATCAAGTTCAAGAAAAACTTTAACCTTTGCCAGCAAAACAGCTGATCTGATCGGTTTACGAATAAAATCCACACCGCCAACGGCGTAGCACTGTTCAATCAAGCCCTCAAAACATTCTTCTTCTGCATAGAAGATAATCGGGACATACCAGGTTTTCTCGTTATCATCTAAGGATACAGCTGTCTTAAAAGGGTCAGTATTTGAAGCATCCACACTGAAAATAATCAAGGCAAAATCATACGTCAGCACCAAGTCAGCTACTTCAGCAGTCGACTTTGCAATGACCACATTCAACTCAAGCTCTTTCAGGACGTCCTGCACACTCTCTTGAGTTGCGGAGTCACTGTCAACGAGCAGTACGGATTGTTTCTGGTTTTCACTCATACTATTTAAATTTTTTTAGTTTTTAAGCAAAACACTTGTTTCCAGGGCCACAAAATAAATACCAACATCCATGAAACAACTCATGAACACGGCAGCAATTATGATCATTGAATCATAAGAAATTATACTATAACGAATGCAAAAACAGAAGAAGGAAAAAATAAAAATTTAGCTATTCTTGCAGTATGTACCAACACAACCACATTCAACACCGAAACAGGTAGAACAAAAATGTAGAAGTGATCCATTAATACTTACAATAACAACAATTACTCAAAACACCCGGCAAGCAAAGGTTGAAGCTTTTTTCGGGACATATCCAGATTCCCCTGGCGATAAAAGCTCAGGTACCCAGCTGTATACCGATTTCCCCTTACGCGCTCCACAGGGTCAAGATCAAGTACGTGTTTTTGTAAACATTCAAACAACTTTTCATATAATTCCTGGCTATTACAATATATGACAAAATCTCGCTGGAACTCAGGCGCGTCGTAAGCATTCATCACCAGAAGCACGTCGAGTTTACGTGTTGTTGCAAAGCTGACCAAAGCCGAGGGTAGATCGCTGTCTTTTTCTTTCCACTGCTCGATTGACAGCACCACAGAACTTATACCACACCGTACAGTTTTAAAAAGAAATTCCTTATAATCTTTTCGTAATAAATCACTTGTACCAAGACCTGTTACATTAAACTTTTCCCTTTGAATATTTTTAAAATATTCATCTCTGGGCAGAGCATAAAGTGAAAAAATAAATTCTATAACTTCAGTATCTATATCGGTTACACGACCAACTTTTTTATCAAGATTTACCGTATCCAGTAAAATGGTTCCAAAGAGAAGGATTGCAATCTCCTTAGAAATTGTGGCTCCTGTTTTTCTAAATTCCCTTCCCACAAGAGAAGCAGCAGAGCCAGCATTTTCAATTAGCCGCGATTCAATGTCATGATACATGTCTTCATCAGCATGATGATCCACAATGATCACCACATTTGCATGATACTTTTCAAAAGCTGGGCTAAGCCTGTTATGATCGACTAAAACCAGCCCGGCACCGTTAGCCATCAGTGTCTCCAATTCAATCTCATCAGAAAAGACAAGGTCTCCTGGGTCAACACCAGCCTTCCGGAACAGATACACAGCATCAGGCCGTAATTTAAAATCTGCACGGGGAATGGGCATAACTGGTAAAACTTTAACATCTCTCTTCTGTTCATCCAGCAAATATCCATAGGCAATGGATGAAACCATGGAATCAAGATCAGCAGCCTCATTGCCCAAGACAACAAGATTAGCGCTCTTTTTATTT
>DAOVZA010000166.1 GCA_030635405.1 Desulfocapsa sp. | reverse complement strand
GTCAGCCGCTTTCCGTCTGGAAAAACTATTTCAGCCAATGGATATATGCACCGGATCCTGCTGAACTTTTGAATGCCACTATTTTCTTTGATTTTCGTTCTGGTTTTGGGGATTACCGCCTGGCGCGGGAACTTCGTCGTCATCTAAATGAAAAGGCACAGGAAAAGGATATGTTCCTTTTTCATTTGGCGCGGCAGTGTATGTCCACCCGTGTCCCGCTCTCATTTTTCAAGAGCTTTATTGTGAATAAGGATGGCGAGCATAAGAACCACCTTGATATAAAACGACAGGGATTAACACCATTTGTTAACTTTGCACGTGTCCTTGCTTTAAAGAATGGCATCAGTGAAACCAATACTCTGGCGCGGCTGAAGGCTCTTTACGATGCTGAATTTATTAACCGTGATATCTGGTCTGCTGCCAATGATGCCTACGAATTGCAGATGCAGCAGCGCCTGATTCATCAACTCTCACAGATTGAAAAGGGAGTATTGCCTGATAATCATATTAATCCTGAACAGCTTTCAGATCTGGAAAAAAGGATGTTGAAGGATGCTTTTACCATTATCGAGCGGCTCTATTCGGTGCTTGATAAAATGTATCCGGTTGCCTGATCATGATCGATTTACTAAGTCCAGGTAGTTGGTTCAAGAATCCCGACCCATTACTGCAGGAAAACAAAGAATTCTTTTCAGGGTTTGATCAGGGGCAACCGCTCAGCAACTACACCTTTGTTGTTTGTGATACAGAACTTACGGGCTTAGATAAAAAAAAGGATGAGCTGATCTCGATTGGTGCTGTAATGATCAGGAATCTCCAGATCGATCTGTCGACCATGTTTCATCAGTTTATCCGACCTGAAAATATGGATCCCACTCAGGCTACACTGGTACATCGGATTACACCGGAACAACTTGAGACAGCAGAACCAATCGAAACGGTCTTGCCGCGATTCGTGGAGTATATTCATGGCAGTTTGCTCGTCGGACATCATCTGCCACTCGATATGCATTTTTTGAACAAGGCGACAACAAAAGTTATGGGGGGGACACTTTCCAATCCGGGAGTGGATACCATGCGAATGGCTCAGGGCTATAAGCGAGTTCAGTTGGGGCATTATCATGAACACAATCCCAGAGAAATCAGTTATAACCTTGATGATCTCGGTAAAGAGTATGATTTGCCTGTCTTTAAACCCCATGATGCTCTTGAAGATGCTCTACAGACAGCCTATCTTTTTCTCTATTTTATAAAAAAATTCAGGAAGGGTGGACTGGTAACATTAAAGGATATTTTTCAATCCGGCAGGGTCGGAAGTTTCCGATATTAAATATATTATAGCGAATATCACTTTGTGTAATCTTTTTAGTTGACATGTCTCTGGGGAAATGTCTCAAGACCCTTTGCCAGTAAGGCATTGACACTGATTGTAAGCTTGTGTTATAAAGTACGGTTTTATGAGGGAAAAGTTTCACTTAAATTCCATTAAGGAGGAGAAAAAGTTATGAGTGATGCTCAGAAGTATTGGCAGGCGAACATCCGGTTAGTTATCGGGTGTCTTATCGTCTGGTTTGCGGTTTCATTTGGTGCAGGCATCTTGTTTGTGCACCAGTTGAATACCATTACAATTCTAGGTGGCTATCCACTTGGTTTTTGGTTTGCCCAGCAAGGTTCTATTTATACCTTCGTGGTTTTGATCTTTTTTTACGCCTGGCGTATGAATCAGCTCGATAAAAAATTCAACGTCAGCGAAGACTAGGGAGAGATAAGAGAATGACAAATCTACAAATGTGGACGTATGGTGTTGTAGGGGCAACCTTTGCTCTCTATATTTTTATTGCCATTAAGGCACGTGCTACTACCACTGGTGAGTTTTATGTTGCCGGTAAAGGTGTGCATCCTGTTCTTAATGGTATGGCCACAGGCGCTGACTGGATGTCTGCTGCCTCGTTTATTTCAATGGCCGGCCTCATTGCCTTTAAAGGGTATGATGCATCTGTTTATCTCATGGGTTGGACTGGTGGTTACTGTCTGCTTGCCATGCTCCTTGCCCCATACTTAAGAAAGTATGGAAAATTCACTGTGCCAGAATTCATCGGTGATAGATTCTACTCTCAGACTGCCCGTGTTGTGGCTGTTATCTGTCTGATCGTAGCATCTCTTACCTATGTTATTGGCCAGATGAAGGGTATTGGTGTTGCCTTTTCCCGTTTTCTTGAGATTCCTTTTAATACAGGGCTTTTTCTCGGTATGGGAATTGTGTTCATTTACGCCGTACTTGGTGGAATGAAAGGCGTTACCTACACCCAGATTGCTCAGTATTGTGTTTTGATTTTTGCATATACCGTACCTGCTATCTTTATCTCACTGCAACTCACCGGCGTGGCTCTGCCTCAGCTTGGTCTTGGTTCAATGATGTCTGATGGCTCGGGAATGTATCTTTTAGAAAAAATGGATCTGACACTAACGGATCTGGGGTTTGCGGCCTACACGACGCAGAAGGGGAGCACGCTCAATATGTTTCTCCTGACTATGTCGCTGATGATTGGTACCGCAGGCCTGCCTCACGTTATTACCCGTTTCTTTACCGTACCTAAGGTAAAAGATGCGCGTTCTTCTGCTGGTTGGGCTCTGGTTTTCATCGCGGTTCTTTACACCACAGCTCCTGGTGTTGGTGCCATGGCTCGTTTGAATCTGATTAATACCATTCAGGCCGATTCCGCACCTTTAACTGCGACTCAACGAGAAGCAGGCACTATTATCGATACTTCTCAGAACTTGAAGATCGATGCCCTGCCTGCATGGTTTACCAACTGGGAAAAAACCGGTCTTCTGAAATTCGAAGACAAGAATGGTGACGGACGTATCCAGTATGTTGGTAAAAACTTTAAAGGTGTAGATGCTAATGGTAATGTAATCGAGAATGAAATGATCAAAGTTGATCGTGACATCATGGTTCTTGCCAATCCTGAAATTGCACAGCTTCCAAACTGGGTAATTGCACTTGTTGCTGCCGGTGGAATTGCTGCGGCTCTTTCAACTGCTGCAGGTCTGCTTCTTGCTATTTCTTCAGCCATATCTCATGATATCGTGAAGGGTATTATTGCAAAAGACATTGATGATAAAACTGAGCTGATGGCTGGTCGTATTGCCATGGCCGGTGCTATTTGTGTCGCGGGGTATCTCGGACTGCATCCTCCCGGATTTGCGGCCCAGGTTGTTGCCCTTGCCTTTGGACTCGCCGCATCCTCAATCTTCCCAGCTCTTATGATGGGAATTTTTGCAAAACGTGTGAATAATACTGGTGCAGTAGCCGGTATGCTTGCAGGTCTTGGTACCACTCTTGTGTATATCTTCTGGTTTAAAGGTTGGTTCTTTATTCCTGGAACCGCCATGGCTGCAGATACATCAGCTAACTGGCTGCTTGGTATATCTCCAGGATCCTTTGGTGCCATTGGTGCTTTGATCAACTTTACGGTTGCTCTTAGTGTCTCAAGCGTTACAGCACCACCTCCAGAGCATATTCAGCATCTTGTTGAGGACATTCGTGTTCCAATGGGATCAGGATCTGCTGTGGATCATTAAGAAGTAATTAGTAGTATATCTGCCTGATGGTGGAGAAAAAAAGCATCCGTAATCTTTACGGATGCTTTTTTTTGGTTTATGGAAAGAAGACTTGTTGCAAGAAAAGAAATTTGCATGTGTGAAAAATGTTAAAAAAAGAAAATTGTTATCTTCATATAATTGATCCGCAGGAACGTCTGATGAGCCAGATCCATGAGGCGGATAGGGTAACAGCGACCATTGCTAAAATGGTTAATTGTGCAAAGATTATTGGCTTACCGATCATTGCAAATACCCAGTACATGAAGGGGCTTGGTCCCTATGTCCCAGCTCTTGAAGAGTTGATGGAAGGCATTCCAAGACCGGATAAGATTGAATTTAACGCACTCGCTAATCCTGAAACAAACAAACTGCTTACGAGTTTACCTACTGAAATAAATACCGCAATACTTGTAGGTGTTGAAACACATATCTGTATTTACCAGACAGCTTCAGGGCTACAGGAACGTGGATTAACCCCGTGGATTGTGTCGGATGGAGTATCGTCTCGTACAGAAGGAAATCATCTTTCAGGCCTTGAACGACTGCGTGATCAAGGAGCATCTGTGGGCCCTGCTGAAATGATTATCTATGAATTGCTGGCCAAAGCAGGTACTGCAGAATTTAAAATAGTTCTACCCCATATCATTTAAAATATTAAGAAAAGAAACCTCAATCACCAACCATAAATAAAGAAGAAGTCATGAAAGGAAATGAAATCCGAAAGCGTTTTATAGAGTACTTTGAAAAACATAATCATACACATGTGGACAGTTCATCCATGGTACCAAAGGATGATCCGACCCTACTCTTTGTAAATGCGGGGATGGTTCAGTTTAAAACTGTATTTATGGGTGAAGACAAGCGGGATTATAACCGGGCTGTTACCAGCCAGCGCTGTGTCCGGGCAGGTGGTAAACATAATGATCTTGAAAATGTTGGTTACACTGCCAGGCATCACACATTTTTTGAGATGCTTGGTAACTTTTCCTTCGGTGACTACTTCAAAGAGGATGCCATCAGGTTTGCCTGGGAGTTTCTTATCAAAGAGTTAAAACTACCAGCTGATCAGATGTGGGTATCTGTTTTTAACGATGATGATGAAGCTTTTGAGCTATGGGAAAAAATCGAAGATCTTCCCAAAGGGCGTATCGTACGATTGGGTGAAAAGGATAACTTCTGGGCTATGGGAGACACCGGGCCCTGTGGACCATGTTCTGAAATTCATATTGACCAGGGAAGAGAAGCTGGTTGTGATCGTCCAGATTGCGCAGTTGGTTGTGATTGTGATCGTTTTCTTGAACTCTGGAATCTCGTTTTTATGCAGTTCAATCGTTCCGAAGATGGAAAAATGACACCTTTGCCCAGCCCGAGTATCGATACGGGAATGGGGCTTGAGCGAGTGGCTGCTGTTCTTCAGGGAAAACTCAACAATTACGACACTGATCTTTTTCAGCCTATTATTCATAAACTGGAAGAGTTGTCCGGACGTAAATATCTTGCGGATCAGGCAGATACAACGGCTATGCGAGTTATTGCAGATCATGCACGCGCCACAACGTTTTTAGTGGCTGATGGTGTTCTTCCCTCAAATGAAGGGCGCGGGTATGTGCTGCGTCGAGTTATGCGGAGAGCCATACGTTATGGACGTAACCTTGGACTGACTAAACCATTTCTTGATGCGGTAACAACTGTGGTGACAGCCACAATGAAGGATGCTCATACTCATCTTGAAGATTGTGCTGAGCTTTTGGCCAAGGTTGTGAATAATGAAGAACTGCGTTTTGGAGAAACTCTGGAACACGGTTTAACCATGTTGGATGATGAGATAGCACGTCTTGAGAAGACGGGAGATACAGTAATAAAAGGCGACTTTATTTTTAAACTCTACGATACCTTTGGGTTCCCAGTGGATATCGTTCGCGATATATCTTTGGAACGAGGTGTTGAGTTTGACAATAATGGCTTTGTCGAAGCCATGG
>DAOVZA010000190.1 GCA_030635405.1 Desulfocapsa sp. | reverse complement strand
GTCTTTGTCATAGTCATCATATTCACGGAACCAGTTAAATACATCAATACCACCTGAGAGCTGAGAGTCCCGAATGTGAGGATTGGTATAACCAAGATTGAAACGATCTGAATTACCACTGACATTCACTGCAAGCGACATTCTGTCACCCCGACCTAGGAAGTTGTTTTCAGAAATTTCACCCATAAGCATTAAAGAATCAACGGAGCTGTAACCTGCTCCGACACTGAATTGTCCGGTTGATTTTTCCTTCACGTTTACAGTGATATTCATTTTGGATGGATCAAGAGCAGGTTCTGGAACAATGTTAACCTCCTCAAAGAAATCCAGACGTTGTAAACGCTGAGTGCTGGCTCGAAGTGCCTTAGAGTCAAAAACACCGCCTTCTGCGATTTTAAGTTCACGGCGAATGACATTGTCACGAGTTCTGCTATTTCCTTTGACTGCAATTCTCTGCACATAGACAAGGTCACCCTTGCTGATGTCAATTATAACATCAACTCTGGCACCAGTGTTTGATCGTTTTGTTTTAGGACGAATGTCGGCGAATGCAAAGCCATGCTCAGAATAATAATCTGTGATTTTCAGGACATCTTCACGGAGTATCTGGCGGTTAATAAATTCTTCGTTTTGGAGAGAGAGGAAATTGCGTAATATTTGCTGGTCTGCAATCAAGTCTCCTTCAAAGGAGATGGTTCCGACCCTGTAGCGGGGCCCCTCTTCAATGGTGAAGGTGATATAGAGCCAGTCTTCTTTCTGGACCACCTCTGGATTGCCAACTTTTGCTTCCAGAAAACCCTGATTGTTATAAAATGAGCCAAGTCTTGCGACATCCTGTGCAAGGAGTTGTTGCTTCATCAGTCCAGCTTCTGTGAGCCAGGAAAGCCAGCTTTTTGTCCCTGATTCAATGATATCTTCGAGCTCATCAGCATCAAAGGTTTTATTCCCGACAAAGGTAATTTCTTTAATATATATTTTGTCGCCTTCATCAACGATATAAAGAAGTTCGGCATGCTCATTATCGGGATAACTGATTTGAGTGGTAACTTTTGTGTTGTAATAACCCTTTGATTTATAAAGAGCTTTAATCGCGGCAGTTCCGTTATTGATTTTTGCTGAATTTAATATGGTATTGGTGGCGATATTTGCTGCTTCTGATACATCGTCCTCTGTGAAATCATCGAGGCCGGAGTATTCAATTTTACTAATAATCGGTTTTTCTGTTACTTCAAAGATGACTATCTTTCCTGATTCACTTTCTGTTACTTCAATGCGGACATCCTCAAAATATCCCATTGAAAAGATGGCCTTCAAGTCATCACGTAAAGTGGCAGGATTATAAAAGTCACCGGCCTTTGTCTTAATTTTTCGTGCGATGGCACCGGCATCAATTCGTGCGTTACCGTGTGGGACAATGGACGAGATGATGAAATCCCGTTCTGTGTAGGCAATGACTTCTCGAATCACTTCTGAAAGAGTTCCGCCTAGATTTTCCAGGGATTCTCCATGGCGAAAATAATATTTGGGTGAGTCTGGTGAAAGAAGATCAAAGACTTTGTAATCAATGCTGATCTGCTCACCGATAATAGTGAGACTTCCAACAGCCACGTAATCAAGCCCGGTTGTTGATGCAATCTTCTGGAGTGCCTTAGGCGCTGGTGGCCAGGCCCCTGAGTAGTCGAGAAGGTTTTTGGCCTCTTCTCGTGATGTCATTGAGAAGGAGGTGGGGAAAAGAGCGTTGCCCAGTGCACTGTCAGCTTTCTCAGCAAGAACCTGTTGTTGAGAAGGACTGTTTATCTTTAGTGGCAGGTAGGTTGTATTCTGCTCAATAGCTGTGGAAACACTAGGAAAAACAAGAATAAATGAAGCAATAACAGCAAAAGCTAAGTTGATCCGATTGCGTTTCTGCTTGATGATTCTAAAAAGAAGGATTGTTTTTTTACTATGGTTCATATGATTTCCTGTTTTTCCAATGGGAAATGGTTTTGTCTTGTGGACAAGGGTATTATCCGCATATCATATATTCTCAGGTGTGTTTAAACTGGAGAAATTTAATAAATATATAAAGTTTTGCATTATGCCATGTTTAGCTCTTTTTGCAAAGAGGACAAAGCTATTAAGGAAGTTTTACTTCGTTGTATGGTGTTGTGGAATCCTGATGGACGCTTTTGAGTAACTCAGCAGGAGAGAGTTCAAAATCATGTGACATGGTGTCTGGACCAAGAACCTCTTCGTCAAATGTGGAAATCATATTTTCATGTGTCCAGCGGGTGAGGTAGTATACAACCAGTTCAGGGAGTTTACTGTAAATGTTTTCCTTTGGCTTGGGATCAACAAAGCTTGAGTTTGCAAGTTTTTCTGCCGAGAGGGTTTGCGTTTTATAAAAGCTTTCCAGAAACATGAGTTCTGCAGGAAGACCGCCATTAATGCCAATACTGGAGAAGCCTCTTAGGATAGTTTCCAGTATTTTTTTACCGATGATGGCAAGAGAATAGGGGACGTATATTTCCAATGGTCGTTTAAGTTCCAGATAGGAGCGAATGGTGAGGATAAGATCTGCCAGTTCCACAGGATCCTTATCGACAAAGTGGTATGTTTCACCACTGAATTCCTCACGGTTTAAGAGTGCGTGGTGAATAAAATAGGGGAATTTGTTGGCATTTGAATAGGAATGCATAACATGTTTCTTTGTGAAAATAACCGGCATGGCCTCATCGGCAATGGAAAAAAAGAGGCGATGAAAGCCTTGAGTTTTATGGTCATGTTCTCCATATACAATGGCTAGTCGAATGCAGGTATAGTCTAGTCCCACCGTTTTCTGCATGTATTTCAGGGTGGACTCAGCCATGAGTTTTGATTTGGCGTAGTTATTAAGATTTGGCTCAATTATCAGGTTGTCTTCTTCGGTGAGATCTGTACCGTTTGGCAATGTGGCTGCCGAACTAATGTGAATATATGGAATTTGAAGAGCAGCACATGCTCTTGCAAGATTTAGGGCACCAATGTAATTTACTTCAAACGCGAGCTGGGAATCTGCTCCGATGTTGGCAATGGCTGTATTAATAACAAAATCAGGCTGTAAACGTTTGAGATAGTCTTTAACATCGACAGAATTTCGTATGGAGACTTTTTTACTGCTTGGCGCGCGCAGTTCTATGGTGTCTGGAGTCTTGGTCTTGAAGTAGTGGGCGAGTGTACCACCAATAAGACCGGAGCCACCAATAAGAACGCCTAAAAGTTTTTTTGAGGAAGAGTTGTTCTGTGTCACAGTAAATTATAATGAAAATTGTGAATAAGATGTCCTGTTTACCTGCGAATTATTGTCATCTCTAGCATGAATTGTCTAAAAAATCACCTTTTTGCAACTGGGTTAATTGAAAAAAGAGTGATTTTACGTAAGAAATTATTCATTTTAATGGTGATGGCTATGTACAGCGCCCCGAAATTCTATTTTATCTGATGTTGTGAATTCTACGTTTATTAGAAAGACATATCTTGATAAGGAAAATCGTATGAGTTTTAAATATATCGCCAATCTTGCTGTAGTTATGCTCTTTTTGTTCCCATGTGGCACGTTGTCAGCTGGCGTTGTTGGCAGTACTAGATCAAAAACACATAATCCA
The DNA here is from genome assembly GCA_030635405.1 of Desulfocapsa sp. The sequence goes on along the minus strand of DAOVZA010000190.1, from coordinate 1,520 downwards.
GATATTGGCGGAGGAAAAATACTCTTCTATACAACGGATGGTAACTATATCAGTGCTGCAAATGTAGGATATTCACCCGATATGGTTAAATTCAGCGAAGATGGTAAGACAGTTCTTTCAGCCAATGAAGGAGAGCCGTCTGCTGATTACAAAAAAGATCCAGAAGGGTCCGTCAGCATCATCACTCTTGGAGACCCACAGGACGAATTGATACTTGATGTGACCACATTATATTTTAAAGATGTACCGATTCCATTAGACCTGCGTATAAAACCTAACAGTAGCCCCGCACAGGATATTGAACCGGAATATATTGCAATCAATGAGACTGGAACAAAAGCCTGGGTTTCCCTACAGGAAAATAACGGTCTTGCCATTATTGACCTTCAAAAGAAACAGATCAGTTCCGTTGTTTCCCTTGGTGTGAATAAGTTTCAGTTTGTTGATATTAATAATAGGGATGGCGCAAATGTTGCGGCTGCTCCTGCAAATGTTTACGGTCTTTATCAGCCGGATACCATTGTTTCTTACAACGTTGCCGGAAAAGATTATGTGGTAAGTGCAAATGAAGGTGATGACCGGGAATACGATGGATGGAAAGATTACGCAAAGGCTGAAAAACTCCATGAAAATGGCGTGGAGTTTTCCACACAACTTACAACTGATATATTAAAAGTACAGGGAAGGGGAAATTTACGTATTCTGAAGGATCTTGGTAAAGATCTTAATGGGTCATACAGCAGTTTGTATCTTGCGGGAACAAGATCCTTTTCTATATGGGATGCGGATGGAAATCAGGTGTATGACAGTGGTGCCCTGTTTGAGCAGGAACTTGCAAAAAGATTTGGAGATACTTTCAATATACGTGTTAATGATACAGATAAGAAGAAAGAAATTGAGAGATTGTCACAGGATGAAATACCATTTGAAATGCTTGGAAACTCTGCCTATTTCTGGGAAGGAGTAGATGCTAGTTCCCATAAAAAGGGATGCGAGCCGGAAGCTCTTGCCATTGCAAAGATTAACGACAAATTTTTTGCCTATATTGGACTTGAAAGGCAGGGCGGCTTTTTTGTTTTTGATATTAGCAATCCCCGTGAAGCTAAGTTTGTTGAATACAACAATGATATCAAATATGACAATTTACCTTCTGCCAGTGGAGATCTTGCCTCTGAAGGAATGGTTCATTTTGTGCAGAATAAAATGCACTATCTGGCCATTGCCAATGAGCTGAGCAGCAGTGTTTCTCTGTATCAGTTGCAGCAAAGCGGTGAAGCAACAAAGCTTGCATCTCTTAAAATGGGATCCTTTGATGGTGGCGCTGCTGAGATTGTTGATTATGATCCTGCCGGCAAAAAGCTGTTTGTGACAAATAGTGAAACTAAAATGGTTGATATTATTGATGTTTCTGTTCCTGTAAATCCCCTGAAATCAGGTTCCATTAATTTTTCTGCCCATGCAGAGAACCTACAGAGTATAGCTGTGAAAAATGGATTGGTTGCGATTGCTGTGAGACGGCG
>DAOVZA010000037.1 GCA_030635405.1 Desulfocapsa sp. | reverse complement strand
TTGGTCTCAGCCCCAACGACATTGTCAAATCTATACAATCTCAAAACAAACAGGCAGCTATTGGTCGAATAGGCTCACCTCCAACCTTCAAAAACCAGCAGGTTGAATTTGTCCTCACTTCTGAGGGCAGACTTACTCAAGTAGGAGAATTTGAGAAGATCGTTGTTAAATTCAAAGATGACGGAACACTTGTATATCTTAAGGATGTTGCCACCGTCGAACTGGGTTCTGAAAGTTATGACTGGAACGCCCTTGTAAACAAAAAACAGGCCGCCCTAATCGGTATTTATCAGCTGCCTGGCTCCAATTCACTAAAGATCAAAGAAGCCGTCGCCAAAAAGATGGATGAGCTGCAAGCTCGCTTTCCAGACGGTGTCGAATATTCCATCCCCTACGATACAACGCTGTTTGTTAAGGTTGCAATCGATAACGTTATAGAAACACTTATTGTTGCTGTGGTTCTGGTGGTACTCACTATTTTATTGTTTCTTGGATCCATTCGTCCCACCATCATTGCAGTTGTAGCAATTCCGGTATCACTTGTCGGCACTTTTGCAGCACTTCAGGGTGCTGGATTCTCCATCAATTTTCTCACCCTTTTCGGTCTTATTCTTGCTATTGGTATTGTGGTTGATGATGTTATTCTGGTTGTGGAGAATGTGGAAAGAATCTCTAGTGAAGAACCTGAACTGACCATCCCTCAGGTTGTTAAGAAAACGATGCTTCAACTCATCGGGCCAATTATCGCCACCACCCTTGTTCTTGTGGCCGTTTTTGTGCCGGTTTCTTTTATGCCTGGCCTTACAGGCTCAATTTACAGACAGTTTGCACTCACCATCTGTTTTGCCGTACTCATTTCTTCTGTAAACTCACTGTCACTCTCCCCAGCTCTTGCTGCGATTCTGATTAAGAGAAAAATTGCTGGCCAGAAGAAATTTATCATTTTCAAACTCTTTGATATATTCTTCAACAAAACGACAGAGATCTACAGTGTCATAGTGGATTTTCTCATTAAAATACGATACCTGGTGATGCTTGTCTTTGTCGGCCTTCTCTTTGGCACCTACTATCTTTTCACCATTATCCCTTCAGGCTTTATCCCCGAAGAAGACAAAGGTGCGTTGATGGTCATGTTTAACCTCAAGCCTGGGTCTTCCATTGAAAAGACGGCAGCTGTGCGACGTGACTTTGAAGAACTCATTTTAAATATCCCCGGTATCAAAAATCTTGTCATCATAGATGGCTTTAATATTCTCACTTCAAGCATGGATTCCTCGTCTGGTGCAGGATTTATCACCCTTACACCTTGGGAAGAACGGACGGCGCCTGAACTTCAGGTTGATGCCATCATAAAAGCCATAAACATACAGGGACAGACAATCACAGAGGCGTCTGTGGTTGCCTTTAATGTTCCTGGTATTCCAGGTCTTGGTACTGTTGGTGGCTTTGATTTCAGGCTTCAGGATTATCTTTCAGGAGATCTTGATACTTTTGTAGATTACTCAAGCCAGCTCATCGCTGCAGCCAATAAGGATCCACGTATTGCAATGGCATACACAACATATGCCCCCAATTACCCGATGCTTGCGATTGATGTTGACCGTAAAAAGGCAGCGGCACTTGGCGTTGAGATGGCTGAGTTATATTCAACCATGCAGGCTTATTTTGGATCCTACTACGTCAATGATTTTTCAAAATACGGTAAAGTCTATAAAGTTTTTATACAGGCCGATAAAAAATTCAGGAGTCAGGTAAACGACATAGACAAGCTTTTCGTCAAAAACTACAAAGGGGATATGGTTCCACTTTCAACTCTTGTAAAAACCAGTTTTGAAACCGGACCACAAAACCTGACCCATTATAATATGTACCGTTCAATCACTATCAACGGTAGCGCTGCACCGGGATACAGTTCAGGCCAGGCTATGACCGCCATGGATGAGATTTCAAAACAGGTACTCCCTCCTTCAAAGACATTTGGTTTCGACTGGTCGGGCATGTCCTATCAGGAACTTCTCGCCGGAAACATGACAATCTATGTGTTCACTTTTGCAATTCTAGCAGTCTATCTCTTTCTCTGTGCTCAGTTTGAAAGTTGGGTTCTTCCAATTATGATTCTAATCCCTGTTCCACTTGTCATGATGGGAGCACTCATTGCTCAATTGATTACCGGGGTTGAAAATAATCTTTTTGCCCAGGTTGGACTGATACTCCTCATTGGTATGTCCACCAAAAATGCTATTCTTATCATTGAATTCTGCAAAGAACAGCGAGAATCTGGACTATCCATAATTGAATCAGCTTCCAGTGCGGCACACTTACGCTTCAGACCCATCATGATGACAATTATCTCTTTCCTTCTGGGTACTCTCCCTCTGGCTCTTGCTACCGGTGCTGGAGCCGTAAGCATGAGGTCTATCGGCGTGGTCATCGTAGGTGGAATGATCGCAGCAACTTTTGTCTCAACTCTGCTTGTTCCTGTTATTTATGTCCTCCTTGAAACGCTTCGAGAAAAATTCGTAAGTGTAGAAGATGAAATTCGAAATCGTGAAATGATTTAATCAGTAAAAAGAACACATGGATAATTTTATGCATCCCTCACTAAAAGTATTTTCTTTTGTTATCCCGTTTTGCACCATTGGACTCACTGTCCATGCACAGAGTGACAGTGTAAACAGCACTCCTGTTATTGATCTTGAACAATTTATTGAGATTGCTCTTATCCACAACCCAGGCGTTGACGATGCTCGTAGCCAGATATGGGCTGCTGAGGGTAGAAGTACTCAGGCTGCAAGTGGTTATCTTCCACGTCTTTCTGCATCAGCTCAGGCAGCACTTGTTCATATTGAGGACCTAACCCCCACCGATGAAGACAGTGTCCTGTCAGGAACACTTAGCGCGGATCAACTTATCTTTGATTTTGGAAAGACAACAGGGGCGATATCTGCTGCTGGCAAACAGGTAGAATCAGCAAGGGCATATTTAAATTCAGTTGGATCAAACCTTGTCTATTCAGTCAAAGCGTCCTACTACGATGTCCTTTCCAAATCTTATCTTATTCAAGTTGCCACTGAACAGGTTAACTCCTACACAAAACACCATGAACGAGCAGTTGAATATTATAAGGCCGGAGTTAAATCCAAAATAGATGTCACTAATGCCGAAGTAGAGCTGGCCGATGCCAACCTGTTACTTTTACAAAGTAAGTTTGGATTAAAATCAGCCAAAGTACACCTGGAAAAAACAATCGGCACAAAACCCAACAACGGAAGCTATCAGGTCTCAAACAGTAACAATGACCTGTCAGAATTCAAAACCTTACTTGCTGATATCCCGGGGACACTCGAAGATTTATTACAAAGAGCATCGCTGCAACGGCCAGATCTTATCATGGCAGAAAGAGAAATTGAAGCATCAGAAGCCTTACTCACGTCTGCACATGGTGACTACTGGCCTGTAATTGGAGCCAACGGCACATACAATGCCTACGAAACAGACCTTGCCACATTTCAGAACCAATGGCAGCTTGGCGTTGGCTTGACATGGGAGTTTTTTTCAGGAATGCGCACTGATGGAGAAGTAGCCGAAGCGAAATCATATCTGAGAAGTGCTCAGGCACGATTGCACGACATCATGCTAACTGCCACTCAACAGGTTACTGATAGTTATCATCTTGCCCAGGAAAAAAGAGAATCTGTTTTTCTAGCTGATAAAATTGTTAAACTTGCCAGTGAAAACCTTTCTCTTGCTGATGGACGTTACAAGACTGGACTTGGAGATATGATTGAGTTCAATGATGCCCAGTTGCGCTTTAGTAAAGCAAAAAGTAACCTTGTAACAACCTTCTTTGATTTTAATAAGTCACTTGCAAGCCTCGAAAATGCCATTGGCCAGTTTCCAAACATGAACCTTTCCAGTGAAGATCAACTCATAACTAATTAGCCCATGCCTATTATGAAAAAATACAGCCTACATTTGATGCTTCTCTGTTTTGTCCTCTCCTTAAGTCTCCTCTGGCAGCCCCAACCCCTTGCTGCCGCACAGAATACAACTGTTACAACAAGCCTGGACGGTCTTGCACCAAAACAGATTGATTCTGTACTTGCAAAGATGAGTGATGAGCAGGTTCGCAGCCTGCTAATTTCTGAACTTACAAGTAATCTTAATAATGATCCTATCAATCAAAAAAGCAATCATGGTATCATTGCCACCCTCACAAAATGGCTCCACTTATTAGATACCCCTGAAGACAAAAATGAAAATTCCACCAAGGCCTTTTCTCGTATTATTCAACTGCCGAAAGATTATATTAGTATTGCAAGAAAAATTGGAAATGGGAGTTTAGGAAATTTCATACTTATATTATTTCTACTCCTTATTGTATTAAGTGCTGCATGGGGTGTGGAAATCTTCTTCCGTCGTTTTACTGACAAATTCAGAAAACAGTTCCAAAAGAAAGCAATCCCGGAACTCGATGGACCAATGCGGTTTATCGCAGGAATCATGCTTGCCATTCCGTCACTTATTCATATCTCTATTTTCACTACATTCTCTTTTCTTTTCTTTCTCTTGTTACCAGGAAGTGACTATTCACCAGTACGCTATCTTTTTCTTTTCATATTTTTTGTTATTATTTTCCACCGTCTGCTTTCCCAGGTTTCCATAATATTCCTTTCACCTAAATCAGAGGCCCTTCGTGTTGTTCCACTTGATGACAAGACTGCAGCGACAATACACAGTGGAATCATGAACCTATGTTCTTTCATTTTCACAGTAATCCTCTTTATTGCCTTGCAGCGTACCCTTGGATTCAGCCAATCATCTCTACAGCTTACCGCGATGTTTTTCGGTACCCTTCTTATTGTGACAATCATGACAATGATTATGCGCAGTCGAACCTTTGTTACAAATCGTATTCTTGAAAAGAGCGATCTCCACAAAACAAGAAACTGGATTGTTGAACAGTTCGCACTCTTCTGGCATGTTCCCATCATCCTCTATTTTTTTATTATCTGGATCATAATGATAGGAGATCAACTTTCCGGAATTCAACGTGAAAATTCTGCATTTCTTTTAAGCCTTTTATTTCTGCCACTTTTTATTCTCTTTAATGGCCTTGGCCAATGGATTGTTCGGGTTTCTATTCATACCTTGGGCATTTATGACCACGATGAGCAGGAATCTATTGATGATGACCTCCATGAAAAAAATCTTCTGGCTGAGGAAAGAGAAAGAAAACTCTATGTAACAACATCTCGTATCATGAGCCTCACAATATTTGCAGCATTACTAGTCTGGGCCCTCAGCCTCTGGAATATTGCCATCCCCTATGCCAGTAATATCACAAATGCACTTTTCGAATCACTTATTGCCATCGCTCTTGGCTTAACTGTATGGAAATTTATCTCCAGCTATATTGAGAAAAAAATGCTGGAGGATGAACCAACTGAAGAAAACAACGAAGAATCAGACGACGAATGGGGTGCAGCAGCAACGCGAGGCAGAAGCTTTACACTGCTCCCTATGCTCAGAAAATTCATCGCCTCCACCCTTCTTGTTATGGTGATTATGGTTATTCTTTCCTCAATGGGTGTTGATATTGGACCGCTTCTGGCCGGTGCCGGTGTTGTTGGACTTGCCATTGGCTTTGGAGCACAAAAAATGGTGAGTGATATTTTCTCAGGCTTTTTCTACCTGCTTGATGATGCTTTCCGGGTTGGTGAATACATTCAGGCTGGATCAGTGTCTGGTGCCGTTGAATCAATTACTCTTCGTAATGTTATGCTGCGCCATCATCGTGGAATGCTCCAAATAGTACCTCACAGTGAACTTGGCTCTATAACAAACTTTATGCGAGGTGGTATCATTGAGAAATTCAACCTTGAATTTGCCTATGATGCTGATGTAGATAAAATCCGCAAAGTAATTAAGAAAGTTGGTCAGGCCATGCTGAACGAAGATGACTTCAAAGATGACTTTATTCAGCCTGTCAAATCTGCAGGTGTTAGAGAGATCACCGGATCTATAATGACAATCAGGGTCAAATTCAAAACACAGCCTGGTGCCCAATTTGTTATAAAACGAGAAGCATATCGCAGAATCTCTGAAGCACTTGCTGCAAAGGGTATACACTACGCCCATCGTAAGGTCATTGTCGAGATCCCAGAACAGGAAGAAGGTGCTTTAACCGCCGAAAAGAAAAAACTTCTTGAAGCTGGTGCTGCCGCAGCTCTTCTGCAACAGGAAGAAGACGACAAAAACAAATCTTAACACTGATTAAAAATAAAACAGTATAAGCTACCAGAATCATTTATTCTTGTAACTGTTACCTGAGATTCACAAGGAGTCATATCATGAGCCCTGAAAAAGAAAACGTAAACGGTAAACAGGAAAACATCAACGAACTCAAACGAGCCTTTGCTTATAATATTTTTTATAAGCAGGGTGTTACCATTCGTCGAGCGAGTTTAAACGATTACTACCTTGCAGTGTCTCAGACCTTAAGAGACAGAATGCAGCACCTCTTTATAAATTCTGCGGAGGCACTGCTTGATAAAGAAGCAAAAATTGTATGTTATTTATCAGCAGAATTTCTCATGGGCCCCCATCTCCATAACAATCTCGTAAACCTGGGCCTCTATGATGACTTTAATCAAGCAGCTGAAGAAAGTGGTCTTGACCTCAAGGAAATCATTAACCATGAAGAAGAACCAGGGCTTGGTAATGGTGGTCTTGGACGACTTGCCGCCTGCTATCTTGACTCTTTAGCATCACTTCAGATTCCTGCCATCGGCTATGGTATTCGCTATGAATACGGCATGTTTGATCAGGAGATAGAGGACGGCTGGCAAAAGGAAATCAGCGACCGATGGCTCCATTCCGGTAATCCATGGGAAATCAAAAAATCAGATCTTGCCTGCACTGTTGGATTTGGCGGTACTACAGAAATTTATCATGGAGAACACTGCACACGAAGAATGCGCTGGAGACCAGCACGAGTTATCACCGGAGTCCCCTATGACACTCCAATCCCTGGTTACAAGGTTAATAACGTTAATCTATTACGTCTCTGGAGTGCAGAAGCCAACGCTTCCTTTGATTTTGAAGATTTCAATGTTGGCGATTACTACGGAGCTGTTGAAGATAAAATCACCGCAGAAACCATCACGAAAGTCCTCTATCCAAACGATGAACAATTTCGTGGTAAACAGCTACGCCTTGAGCAGCAATTCTTTTTTGTTTCCTGCTCTCTTCAGGACATGATCCGTACCCACCTGTTCCGGCATAAGACCTTAGACAATTTCCACGAAGGATACACCGTTCAGCTAAACGATACTCATCCATCCATTGCAGTTCCCGAACTCATGCGACTACTGGTGGATGAGCACCATTACGACTGGGATAAGGCGTGGGAAATCTCCCACCAAACACTCTGTTACACCAACCACACTCTCTTACCTGAAGCCATGGAGAAATGGGAACTCTGCCTTTTCGAAGAGCTTCTGCCCAGACATCTTGAAATTATCTACGAAATCAATTCCCGTTTTCTCGATCAGGTACGGATGAAATTCCCAGGGGATGATGCTCGTATTAACCGAATGTCGATTATTGATGAATCTGGTCCTAAATATGTCCGTATGGCAAATCTTGCCTGTGTGGGCTCCAAAGCTATAAATGGCGTGGCCGCCATGCATACCGATCTTTTGCGTAAGCACACCCTTGCTGACTGGAACACCATGTATCCAGGCAAAATACGTAATATCACAAATGGTGTCACTCCAAGAAGATGGATAGCTGTGAGCAACCCGCGCCTCACCCGTCTCATCACCGATGCCATCGGTGAAAAATGGCTCACCAATCTTAATGAACTGCGTGGCCTGTCTCATATTGCTGACGATTCTGCTTTTCAGGAGGCATGGATCAATGTCAAAGAAAAAAACAAGGAAGACTTTGTTGCTATCATTAAACAGCAGCAGAATATCATTGTTGATCCACAATCAATGTTTGACGTTCAAGTAAAACGTATCCATGAATACAAACGCCAGCACTTAAATGTTCTTCATATTGTTACTCTTTATAACCGAATCAAAGAAAATCCTGATGTGGACATCACACCACGCCTCTTTGTCTTTGGTGGAAAAGCCGCTCCCGGTTATTTCATGGCCAAACGAATGATTAAATTAATCACTTCCGTGGCCCAGGTTGTAAATAATGACCCTGACGTACGGGATCGTCTAAAAGTCTTTTTTATACCAAATTATAACGTTAAAATTGGTCATTCCGTTTACCCGATGACTGATCTTTCCGAACAAATTTCCCTTGCAGGCAAAGAAGCATCTGGAACGGGCAACATGAAGTTTTCTATGAATGGTGCTCTCACCATCGGCACGTTAGATGGTGCAAATGTTGAGATTCGTGAAGAGGTGGGTAAGGATAACTTCTTTCTTTTTGGGCTCACTGTTGAAGAAGTGATGGAACGACAGTCAAATGGATATAATCCCATGGACTATTACCATGGAAACGAATCACTTAAAAAGAGTATAGACCTTATTAGCAATGGACATTTTTCCCATGGCGACAGAGAACTCTTTAAACCCATTCTTGATTCTCTACTCTATGATGATCAATATATGCTATTTGCCGATTACCAGGCATATATAGATGCACAGGACAATGTCTCAATGATGTTTCAGGATAAAAAGAGGTGGGCCAGAATGTCGATTATCAATGCCTGCCGTATGGGCAAGTTTTCATCAGATCGATCAATCATGGATTACAGTCGTAAGATATGGGATGTAAAACCGTTTCCGGTAAAATTAAAATGGCAAACACTTCCTGAGGATGGCCTTCTGTTCAACCCATCCAAAAGTGATTCAAAGAAAGGTGCTGCGTAATCAGGGTATTAATTTTCCCTGCTGTTAAACCAAAACGTGCGCCAGGCCAAAGGCCAGGCCGCCGCAAACAACGAGACCAAACAGATACTGTCCAGGATTCATAAACAAAATTGGCAGTGTTCCAATGGCAAGCAGCATGAAAACGCCTTTGCCCATTGTATTCACTCGTTTCTTCCGGTCCTCCACAATCTCTCCATTCCACAAAAAAAACTCCTGCTCGTTGAATATTATATTCAACAAGCAAGAGATAAAAAAAGCTTATACCATTAAATTCAGATCTTGTTATTTAGTCACTGTAGCAGCTTTTGGATCCTTATTTACAAATTTAAAGAATACAGGAAAAGCTACAAAGAAAGCAACACAGATTAAATACTCAATACCTTTAATGTGCGTATAATAATCAACCAGTGTGTGCAAAGGTTTAACCATACCAATCGCAGTCATATACTGCCCCGCCAGAGTACTTACGGACCAACCAACCTGCGAAAGTGCACTCACAAAAGCGGCACCTACCCAGAGACACATTACTGAACCAACTGCTAAAATAATTCTTCCTGCTGTTTTTGAATTCTTTTCGGCCATGATGTTCTCCTCTTAAGATATAGTTAACTACGATGTGTTTTATTCTTATCATCCAAACAGTGCTGTGAAGTATCCTTTAAAAACATCCCAAGGGCCAACTGACATGAAAGCACTGATCAAACAGATTAGTCCCCATATTCCAACCAGAGATGCTAAAACAATTCCTGTTCCAAGTGCAAACTTTGAGGTTTCTAATCCAACATCTGTCTGTCTTTGATCTGTAATTTTTGTGTTTGCAGCCATGATGCCCTCCTTTGCCAACCAATAATATTCATATTTAAGATTTGGTACTTTCTTTCAAGCATTAACAATGCCAGTTTTCCTAAAGGTAGACAATTCGTCACACAATGCTCATATCGTCCTGAATTAACGTAATATATTAGAATTGAGTTACATTTCCACATACGACACTTCTGAAAAACACGACAGCAATTAAAACATGTATGTGGCATTTACATTGCGAATATTCCTCTTATCCAACGGAAGTGTTGCAGAACTTTAGGATAAGTTTATCTAATTACCAGGCACATTCTTGAAACCATTAAATATATCATTATTCAACTAACAACAGCTGGAAACCCTTGACAAATTAAGGTGTACCACACATGATGGTTCATGACTTCTATCTCCCATTCACCGTTTGCACTTTCTAATGTCAGGCGATTTATAGCCTTTCGCGCCTTTTTCAATTCAAGATTTTATTATCCTGTTTTCACAATTTTGTTTCTTGATTATGGCCTCACCATAGAACAATTCGCCATACTGAACACCATTTGGGCCTTCACGATAGTACTCGCTGAGGTCCCATCCGGTGCTCTTGCAGACCTTATTGGCAGAAAGCAACTACTTGTTGCCACCAGCGTACTAATGATTGCAGAAATGCTGCTTCTTGCAT
>DAOVZA010000097.1 GCA_030635405.1 Desulfocapsa sp. | reverse complement strand
AATCGATTGAGTATCCCTTGTGGAATTCCTGTCCCTGTATCTTTTATGGTGATTTGAGTAACAAGCTGACCATCATCTTTTGTGAGAGGGTAGCAGTTGATGGCGATAGATTTGTCAGGTGAAGAATTAGGATAGCGTTCGTTGAGTGCAAATCGTGAGTTACTTAATAAGTTAAGGATAACCTGCTGAAGCTGCGTAAAGTTACCATTAATTTGACATGATTTGGATGAAAATTGTGTTGTTACCTTGATGCCATCTTTTTTTAACTGGTGTGCAATCAGCGAGAGACTGTCTTTTAATACCTGCTCAATTTCAATGGGTTCGTTTATGTTTTTATTTTCACGAGCAAAAGAGAGAAGGTTTTTAATTATTAAAGCTATTCGTTCCCCTTCATTAACGATTCTGTTGAGTAATTCAGCCTGTAATGAATCTTTTTCACTGTCATCAAGCAGCAATTGAGCAAAGTTGATAATACCGGTTATGGGGTTGTTTACTTCATGGGCAACACCTGCAGCGAGTTCACCAATGGCAGCCATTTGTGCGGTACGAAGAGAATCGGCTTTTCTCATTTCGTCGCTGGTAAGTTCTCTTGCTACAAGTAAAATCTTTTTAACTGTATTGTCTGCATCTTTTACGGGGGAAATTGTCAGAAGGTATTCACCATCAAGACCTGGAAGTTTTGTCTCTTCAACTCGAGCCTCACATGTTAAAAGAAATTCCTCAAGGGGGCATTTTGTGTGAGGCAGGCTTCCTCCATGTATTATTGTGCAGATTCCTTTGCCTATAATTTCAGACCGATCTTTGTTGGATGCATTCAGCGCGGCATTATTGGCATCAATAATAAGACCTTCTGGCGTAACTATCAGAACGGGGTCCTGAATGGCCTGGAAAAGTTCATTACCACCTTCAATATCATGAGTTTCTGTTGAAACGCTTTTATTATTGACGATATGTTTAGTGGTGGAATCAGTCATTTTATGATGTTTTTGGGTGTTGGCTAAACTGAAAGAGTAAAAATGAATGTATTACTCAGGTATTGGAGATTTTATTTATAATAATTTAAAAGGCCGCACAATAAGTGGCGGCCTTTTAAATTTTAAAACGAAATCAATGGTGTTCTTTTTGGTCGAACACTTTACCAAATATACGTTCACCCATCAGGAAGCCAAAGCCTACAACTCCGACACTTCCCAGGACTACAGCAAATTCAAATACCGAAGGTACGTAGTCAAAATAGGTTGGTGCGTTATCCCATCCAAGAGTTCCAGGAACGAGGAGCCCTGCAGCAACAAGATCATAGCGTGCTACAAATTGGCCAAAGAGAATGAGGAATCCGGCAAGGGACATCATGCCAATATTCTGAAGACGAGAAAGGATGATTAACATAAGTGGAATTAAAAGTCCTACAGCTACTTCAAGAACCCAGAAGTTGATTGAGAGAGGGCCGGAGATGAGAGCATCTGCTGCAACACGACCAAGCTCAGCACCACCAACAAAGTACATAATCAGTCGCCAGAATGTGGCAACAGAGTAGAGAACCAGAACAAGAGCCATGGCTTTACCAGCGCTTTTTACGCCATCTTTTACTGCCTCACTCATCTCTTCACCGCGGATTTTGTATGCCAGGTGGTTAAAGAAGACTGTTGCTGCAGCACCTGAGAGGAATGCAGCGGTCAGGAAGTAAATGGGAAGTTGACCACCATACCAATAAGGTCTTGCTGGAAGAGTGGCAAAAACACCACCAAGACAACTGTTGGCAAGTACCTCAGCCACAGCTCCAATAGTTCCAAGAATTACAGCTAACCGGCCAAGCCCTGTAACGATGCCAAAAAATTCAACAATCATACAACCAACAGCCATACCGTAGAGTGTTCCCATCCACCAGATATTAGAAGTTGGGTTGGGTGAGAGGATGTTGTAGATGATCATTCTGTGAGGACTGGCAATTTCAACACCAATTGTAGCAAATGCGCCAAGGATACAGATGATGGACATCCATACCATTCTGTTACTTACTATGGCCATACGGGTCCCACCAAAAAGATGGGAGATTGCAGCGTAAATACATAGACCGGTGGAAGTGATGGCCCAGAAAGCATAGGTTGAAATCAACATTCCCCATGGAACGTCTCGAGTGTAGTTGTACATGTTTTCATGGCCAAAGAAAAAGGAAGCAACACCGCAACCAAGTCCTACGACTATGACAATCAGGAAAAAAATCGTTGCCCGGTTAATACCGGGAGTAGCCAGACGCGTATCCTGCGTCTGGGCAAATATATCTGTAATTGTATTGTTCGCCATTATATTCTCCTGCACTAATATTGGATCAGGTATGTTACCTGTTGTTCAAAAAGTGTTTTTAAGGTTCGCCATTTATTGAATGGATTAATAACTCTGCTTACCAATCAATGACCACTTGGTGCGTGATCGTCTGCTGCAGCATGTGGGTCAACACCCATTAACCGATCATATCCTTTAGCTCCGATGTGACAGGTGTTGCAGAGTGTGTTAGAGGCAAATGCTGTTTCGCCATCGTGGCATACACCGCAGTAACGACCTTTGTAGAGAGATTTCATTGTGAAATCAGGTGCTTTTTCGGCTGTACCTAATTTCATGGAAAACACTTCATTGTGGCAGGAGTCACAATCCAATCCATATTGCTCGGTGTGAGTTTGGTGATAAAAGACAACGGCTTTAACAGGTTTTGTCCAGATAATAGGATCCTCTGGAACTTCATGGCAGGCTGTACAGTTTGTGTCAGAGTCAAAGGCTGTTTTTCCATCATGACATGCACCACAAAATTGTCCGTCAGAAAGAGCGGCCATTGTAAGCTTACCAGTTTTTGGTGCAATTCCACGCTGCATGGCAAAAAGTTCGCCATGGCATGAATTACAGTCAAGACCGATAGTGTCTGTATGCACTCTATGGTCAAAGGTTACTTTGACAGGTTTTTCCCAAACGATTAGACTTTTTGGTCCAAATTTTTTTTCATCGTAACCATCTGTAGCAGATGCATTGCTAACAAGCAGAAAACTTCCTGCAAGCATGGCGGCACCAACTGTTCTAAATAATTTTGTATTCATTTGTTCTGATCTCCTGGAATCTGAATAGTGTGCGGTAAGTAACTCAACCGTATGAATGTGTGTTCTGGCGGAGTTATTAAATTTCTTTGTTCCTATGTGTTTGTATAGAAAACGTTTGGTAAGGCACCGCATTCTGGTCGTATTACCCAGATTTTGTTGTCAGGTTTGTGAAGAATTTTATAAATTTCAGTGGTTGTATCCTTGAGATCTCCGAAAATACGGACATCGGCTGGGCACGCTGCAGCACAAGCTGTATCCTTATGGCCTTCGGCAAGCCTTGTGTCGAGACAGAAGTTACATTTGTCTATGGCATACTTATCATGGCTGAAATATCTGGCATTATAAGGACATGCAGCCATACAGGTTTTACAACCGATACACTTATCGTAGTCCATTACAACTATGCCGGTTTCTTTATCTTTGTAAGTGGCCTTTGTAGGGCAGACACGAACACAGGGGGGACGATTACAATGGTTACAAAGAATGGGTCTGAACTCACGCTTTTCTACGCCATCTATTGTGGTAAGACGTTCCTGAATGTCAGTACGCCATGCACCATGACCCTTTGGTACGTGATTGGTTTCCCTGCAAGCGTCAAGGCATTTTTCGCAGTCAATACAATTGTTCTGCCGCATAACCATGCCATAATGTTTGGGGTATGGATATTGCCCTTCTACAGGAATAACAGAGCCACTATTTCCACCTTTGGCCGTAGAGACCGAAGTAAGAGAAAGTACTGTTCCGCCTAAAAAGACGCCAGTAACAGCAAGACCCATTTTTAAAAAATTACGACGTTCGTCCGAGGGCAAGGTTTCTATACCCTCATTTTTTTCCCCTTCTAACTTATTGATGTCCATTCTACTCCTCCAAGTACTTGAAACACATTGATGTAACTGTATAAACCGGTAATTATAAATGAAGCCTCATTCAGTTAAGGATGCGGCAAAAAAACAATGCAATCTAGGTAAAGACCTGATTGTTCGTTTTTAAAATCAGTTAACACATGTGTGGCGCAACAACTATGCAACACATGTTGTTGCGTAAAATACAGTGAATCCCAAGGGTGTCAAGTTTTATTTACATTTGAATATTTGGGGACTGCTTAATCGGTTCGGCGATTTGATGTTAAGTTTTTAATTTTAATAAATAATGACTTGGAGATAAAAGTAATCAGGAATGATCTTGATGATTTTATGCGATACTGAAAATGTCGATTTTAGTGAGTAGAATAATTGTTTTTCTCTACTCTCAGGAGATAGATTCTGCACTCATTTTTTTCTAAAATAGAGTATGTACTTGAGGATAAGTTAGTCCTATACAAATATTAATATCTATTTCTTCAGGAGTTTTCATGCTCGTGCCAAAATCCCCCCTCTATTTCACCCCATTATTGTTATTGCTTACTGCTTCGAATCTCTATGCAGAAAAGCTTTCTATTTCAACTGAAGTACAGGCAAACACAACACTTCTTCTGGAAACCAAAAACTGCCCGCAATGCAATCTAAGTGGAGCCAACTTAAATCGTTTTGACCTTTCAGGTGCAAACCTTGAAGGGGCAAATTTGTCTCGTGCCAAAATGTCGCTGGTGAACTTGTCTGGAGCCAATCTAAGAAATTCTGATATGCGTGAAGCGGTGTTAAATGGAGCTGATCTTGCCGGTGCTAATTTAAGTGGGGCAGATCTTACAGGAACTGCACTTGTCGGCGCCTATATGACTGGTGCTATATTGGATGGTGAAATGCTTGTTACCGAGCCGTATAAGGAGGAAGGTATCAGTGATATACAAGAGTATGTGTATGTTGATGACACTGCAAAACCTAAAAGTCCTCAAGAATCTGAAGAAATGAAAATTGCAGATCGACGTGATTTTCAGGAAACTCCTCCGCCAGTGAAAATGCCAATTGCTGATTCGGAATCTAATATAAATAAAATAGTTCCCATAACCGCCACAGAAGAAACCGTGGAAGATATTGAAGGATCATTGCCTGAAGAAAGTGTGGAAGCACCTAAAGCAAAAAATGTTCCTGCAATTCAGGAAGTTTTTATTGAAGAGGAGGCTGGGAAGCCAGATACTCAATCCGATCAATTGCAAAAGGAAATAATCGAAGATAAGTCAACGAAGGAAACACCACTAGTAATAAATGCGGCAACAGAAGATGCAATCATTGAAGAAGCGTTTTCTGAAACTATCCCGCCTTCGGCGTCTGAGGAAATTGCAACAGTAAAACTTGTTTCTGAAGCTGAAAGTATTTCGGATAGTGAAAATATTGCTGAAGATGATAAAGGTATAGTTGAATCGATGCTCAGTATGTTTTCAAGCAAGGAACCGTCCAGCATCGTTTTGAAAAATGCTGCATTACTTCTTGATTTGAATAAATGTTATGGGTGCAATCTTACAGGTGCTAATTTAAGTGGTGAAAATCTCGATGGCGCAGATCTTGAAGGTGCAGACCTGAGTCATGCTATCTTACAAAATGTTGTTTTTGAAGGTGCCAATTTGAAAGGTGTCAATTTTACCGGTGCTGATCTTTCCGGTTCCGATTTGTCTGAGGCCGACTTATACAAAGCAAACTTGACAGATGCAAATTTAACGGATGTTAATCTTGAAAAGACCCTTATGGATGATGTTAACCTAAGTGGTGTGAAAGGTTATAATAAAGCGTTGATGTTGACAGAGTAAGGTGCATTTTTAAAATTGAACTTATTCCACATTCTGTATCACAACCAACGCCTCTGCAACTTTGTCATCTGCTGATTGTTCGTCATTGGATAGGATGGTGTCAACTTTATCCATCTGGGTCTGTAATGAGTTAGCTAAGACTTCCAGATTCTGAATGGTCTCTGCAGCAGTATGTTCTGTCACATCCATGGCTTGCCTGAGATCTTCAGCACTACGAAGAAGGCTTCGCATGTTTGCTATTTTTTCCAGCTTCAGGAAGAGTTCGGTGAAGTTGATTGGCTTTTCGAGATAATCGGCAGCCCCTTTTTTCATAGCCTCAACAGCTGTATCTACTGAAGATTGAGCTGTTATAAGAATTACTTCAATATTTCTCTCAAGACTTTTTGCAAAATCAAGGACTTCAATGCCGCCAATGTCGCCAGGCATCATAAGATCGGTCAGGACCACATCGACATGATTTGAAGAGAGCATGTCATTACCGATATAACCATCTTCAGCGAGAAGGACCTCATACCTCTCTTTGAGAAGACGTTGCTCAAGAAGTTTCCTGATTACTGGATCATCATCGACAACAAGTATTGTTAGATTATTCATCACAAAGCCTCAATTTTTTTTCTGGTAAAAAATAGCACGCAGATGTCTTTTTGGTACAAACCGTGGGCAGATGCCGGTTAGTGATTCCGTAGAGCCAATTATTAAGAAACCGTCGTCAGCCAGACTATCCGCTAATTTATTAAAAAGTTTTTTACGATCAGCAAGGGTAAAATATATTGCCACATTGCGGCAAAGGATAATATCAAATTTACCTAGCCCATTGAAGGGAAGCATGAGGTTCAATTTACGAAAATTAACCATGCTCCTAAGTTCATCTTTAACCTTCCAACTGTCTCCAAATAGAGTGAAATGCTTTTGCAGAGTCTGTCTTGGAAGTCCTCGTTCTATCTCAAATTTATTGTATTTTCCGTAGCTTGCCTGTTTTACGGCCCCGTCAGAAATATCAGTACCAAGGAGTTTAAAATTGAAATTATCCATTTGAGAACCAATAAGTTCTTTGATGGTCATCGCAACTGAATAAAGTTCCTGCCCTGTTGATGAAGCAGCACTCCATATTTTAATATTAGTTTTCAGGCGTGGAGAACTTGGTGATCTAAGGTCGATCATTTCAGGAAGTATTTTGTGTTTAAGAAGTTCGAATGGGCCGGTATCACGAAAAAACAAAGTCTCGTTGGTTGAGATAGCATCAATTATCTGGCGTTCAATAACCTTGCTTGGTTGCTTCCTGGCCATCTCGTAGAATTCTTTATATGATGTGCAGCCAAGTTCCTCTGCAATAGCGGAAAGTCTGGTTTCAAAAAGATACGACTTGCTTTGATCCAGGTATATACCCGATATATCATGGATGTATT
>DAOVZA010000371.1 GCA_030635405.1 Desulfocapsa sp. | reverse complement strand
GTTGTTGACTTAAAAGCAGCAATGTTTGAAGCCAGGCACAAACACCAATGGCCCTTGTTTTATCGTACTGATTTTCATTGGAATTACTTAGGTTCCTTCTATGCATACCAGGCAATAATACGTAGCATAAACAAACACTATCCCAAATATAATCTATCCCCCATGTCTATCGATGAATTTCGGATCAAACCAAAATACAACTGGGCACATCCTCGCTTTCTTCTTTTGGCAGGTCTTTACCCAAGAGAACACAAGGACGACACCTATTTGCGTTTATTCCCCACAACAGACAGCCACTATTCAATAACTAGCGACTTTTATACCCGTGGAATTGCCGACAATACAATACCTACTGGCAAAAAAATTACGTTTGAAAATGGCAAAAAAACTATCAAAATCAGAAAACTGCTTAACCCTGAAGGGACACTAGATAGTATATTTGTTATTGGTGACTCTTTTTCAAAGAAAATGTTGGGCTACTTCAGTGCTCATTCCAAAATCGTTTACAACTATCGAACAGTAACTCAATTTATGCCTGAGCCTTTTAAACAGTCAAAACCGCAACTGGTCATACAAGAAGTGCTCAATATGTACGTAATTGACAAACCACCAACGAATATTGCAGAAATCAAAGCTGCTCGTATCCGCTTTTTACAAAAAAATGAACATCCACTCTAATGGTGGTATCCAACCGAATTAGGAAATTTTTCCTATCTTATCAACAGACAAACGTGAATCAAGTTTAAATTCAATATCCGTAGGGACTGGCAACTCAAAGCCTCCCATTTTCAACAGCCCATTAAGAATGGCGGCAAGAAAAACCAGATATTAAAACAAGCCAACGGCAACAAACTAATAATTATCATCACAAATAACATTAATTCCTTACGCTTTTGCTCCGTGGTAACATCAAGTAATCTTCCAAAGAGATAGTCTACAAATGGAAGCAAGTATAACCAGCACACATCCCCCTCACCCCAGGCATAAAAGACCAAACTTGCCAGTAATAAGAAGAAATCACAGAGATCAAGTGGTGTAGCCAAGAAGATGTTACAAGAAACACGACATATATTGAATGCAACAGAAGCTTAACAATGAATTTTTGCAGTAAAAAAGAAACTTGAAAGGATAAGAAGGCTTGCAGCTATAAAAACAGGCGTAAATCCAATAAAAGAAATAAAAGCACCTGCCGCTATAGGAAAGATGAGGGTTGCGATGCTTCCCGCGCCACTGATACCAGTGTAAATCGCACGATTCTCATCATTTGAAATTTCAAGAAGAATTCCAGGTATTGCAATTTCCTTAGACGCAAGAACCAACCCAGACAACGGAAAAAGCAGTAGATACATAACGGGGCTATCTTGCAATAAAAGAGCGACAATAGGCAGCAACGCTCCTGAGATAATATGTATGGTCAATATCCCTTTGTATCCGTCCCCCTTTGACATATATTTGAATAAAATAGTGGCTAAAATCGTCCCGGCAACCTGCAGAAGAAGATAGTTACCAACATCAATACCTGTCAGACCAAAATTCTTTTTCGCCAGTGCTATTAAAAAAGGAATAATAGCAATTCCAAGACTTGTGGTATTTACTGCGTAGAGATAATTTCGAAGCCTTCGATCTCTTTTCAGATGCTTTCCGAAAAGCCCAAATTTCTTTTTCAGACTAAGCGATTCTGAAACAGTGGAAACCTTTTCCCTAATAGCCCAGAAGCCTCCAGATCCGATAAAAAGAAACACTCCTGCCATAAGAAACAGAATGGAATAATTTGCTGGATACGGGAAGACATTTAACACTTTACGTGCAACCAGGGCCGAAACAAGAACGGCGGTACCGCCAAGGATCTGCCTCACAATCAAAAATCTTTTTCTTGAGTCAGCCGGTATGGATTTACCAAGAATATCATTATAGGCAATCCCGGCAAATGCTCCTGAAAAGGAGAATATTGTCATAAGCAGCAGGATAATACCAATGACATGTTTTCCTTCCATGTCACCTGCAAAGGAAAGGAGATAGCCAAGAATCAGTAATGCCGAGACTCTTAAGTAAACTCCAATAAAAAGATATTTTTTAGTTTTCTTTTTGTGACTCAGGAAGGCTCCAAAAAAGAGCTGCATAAACTTAGAACCACCCACCATGATTGTTGTAAGCACGCCGAGATGAAAAGGGGTTCCACCAGCCTGAATCAGCATGGTCGGTATAACAGTGTTAATATCAGAAAAATTCTTTGTAAGAGCTAGGAAGACAGCATGCCAGACAAACGCTTTAAAATTTCTTTTTGGATGGTTTTGTTGGCTCATGGAAAAAAAACAATGAAGGGAGATACGTAAAGAACGCTGGCTTACCAACTAGCCTCCACCCAAGGAATGGATGGAGGCTATAATTGATACAAAATTCAGAATCTATACTTCTTTAATTCCTTCAAGCTTCCAATCCTGTGTGCCAAGTGGTCGTGCCCAGCTCCACTCTTCTGCAAATTTCACAGGTTCTGTATCACTTCCGGAAAGTACGTCACCGGTTTTATCATCCACGGTGTAATCAAGAAGGTTTGCTGTAAAAAGAACAGTCACGAAATCTTCACCATCTGCAGATCCTGCGGCAATAACCTCAACGTTACGAATAGAGATATTCTCGAGTTTGTTGAGTTCGCCCTTTGACTCCATTTCTGCAAACTGATCAGCATACTCAGAGGCAAGCTGCTCCCCTAAGAGGTGCTTGTAGGAACTGATGTCACGTCGCATCCAACCAGCCTGAACTTTAAAGAATACATCGGATGCAATTTCAACAAAATAATCCGTTTCAAAATCAGGATCGCCGATGCGAATAACATCAAGGCCTTCTTCCAGAGACGATTGTTCAGATATTTCAGGAGGAGGAGTAAAAGCACCGGGAGCACTTGAATTACCACCACCAAAGTTTCCTTTAAATACATTATTATCCTGAGTTGGTGCCTGATACCCGGGAGGTGTTCCGCTACGAGGCCGAGCAGCAAATCTC
>DAOVZA010000268.1 GCA_030635405.1 Desulfocapsa sp. | reverse complement strand
CATTTCCTGCAACAAACACTGACGCTGACGCGAGAAATGCTACAATTAAACGTTCTCTTTTCATTTTTTCCCTCTCAAAATATTGAATAGGAGATTTTACTGACAGCTATTCATTCAGAAGTCAGTCAAATAAATATCGTGTAACACTAAAAATGTGTCTTTCAGTGTCGGATAGAAAATTATCCTCACCACTTTGAAAGACACTACACCATCAATACTGAAAGGACATAGTCAGAATGCCTCATTTGTAAGACGACTGACTTTTTTCTTTCATCCAAGAACATCTCCTCCACAGACAAACCGAACACCGTCCAGGTTCTTACATCATTCAGAAAACCGAAAACCTCAGAACAAGCACGACACAACAAAACACGATTTCGTAAGCAGTACGTAACGTACTTACTGACTGACAATAAAAAAGGGTGAAGCATTAACGCTTCACCCTCATCTCAACACTCCTAAAACATCTCCCCACTCAAGGAGAGGCCAAATCTCAAGTCAAGCCATTCCGGCAAGCTTCTTACTAAAATACTTCCACAAACAAATAATAACATAGATTCCAAAAACAATTTCCATAGCACCCAAGCCAACATCAGTAAGAACCATCATTGCAACAACAAAACCCTCCTGATTTTCCTCCAGAACCCACAACCTTTTAAGAGAAAAAATAGTCATTGCTGCAAAAGCCAGATCCGAACCCAGAATAATTATCCAACCAAAAACATTCCCTAACTTCCTCCTGACAGGAAACACTTCACTCATCAAATAAAACAGTACTATTGTACCAATGAGAGCGGCCAATACATGCCAATGCCCTACCAGGGCTACTCTCTCCTCCCGAAAGGGAATATATCTAAAAATAGACTCAAGCTTAATAGCCATAAATATCCCAACACCACTAACGGTGAAGTTCATAAAGACCATCTGCCAGAGCGCGCCAAATTGTAATGGATCGGCAAGCAATCGTTTTACACGAACGACAAAGCCAACCTTCTCCTTTACGCATCCAGGGCCAAAACCCATTAACTTACGCCAACCGAAAATTACCAGCATCAAAGCGCCCGACATTGAAAACACAGCTCCAACATAAATAATTGCATGAGCTGTTGTCTGATATGGAACAACGGACCAGACACCAAGTGTTATCACTATTGTTCCAATAATAAAAAGCCACATACTGATCGTATGGTAAATCCCCTTAAAGTCAAACCAACGACCTACGATTAACGTTGTGGCAATTCCAACCAGAGTAAGCATGATGTGCAGATGACCTATTATGGCAAGCTGCAAAGGTGAATGATATACATGACGAACTCCGTTCTCACCAAGAAAGGTCTCATGGCCATTGCCCCAATAGGAGCCGGTGACCGCTCCAAACAGGGCAGATCCAAGAGTGGCGACAGCCATTATCCAAAAAGCTGCTCGCTCCAAGGGAAAACCACTTTTCAAATGACCGTATTCACTATTACCTGGCTCATAAAAGTCCTTATTCCATGGCCAAAGACCTCTGCTGAGTAAAACTCCGGCATAAAACACCATAGCCTGCCCCGCCAGAAAGAATCCGTGCAGGGCCCAGTTTCCACCCCAGTAGCCAAAACCAAGGCCGCCAACAATGACCATGAGATAACCGACGGTAATTGTATTATTAATACTTCTGGCCTGCCCCTCAGCCATTTCAACAATATCAGTTATGAGATAGACAAGAAGAGAGAGGAAGGCGATGGCAATGGTATGATAGAGCATAATGATTCGCCCTTCACGATCATCGGGAGTCATATCCATGCCAAGTGTATTTTTCGTCCACTCGGCAATCCCCCACTCCTGCATTGGCAACGACAGCAAGCCAAAAACGGCGACAACTAGAGAGGTAATAACGACATTAAGAAGAACAAGTCCCTTAGTTGTAAATAACAGATATTCCAGCCTTCCTGTTTTCTTGTCCATTGTGCCCCTCTCTTTGCGTTGATATTTTTTACACAAAACTTGATCTGTTTATTTATAAAACTCTTAAGCCTCTTTAGCTACAGGTAATAACGTATTCTTAATATAAGGAACAAAGAGCAAAACAACCAGAATGAGCCCAAGAAGAGCACCTATTAGATAAGTTGAAAGAGAGAGACCAAAAATCATAAACGAATCCTTGTGACGAAGAGAATCTATTGGGAAACCAACAGCCATGATACCAAGCCCTGACTGTACAGCAAACCACCAGCCAATTGGATTTTTGGCAGCAAGCTTATATATAGCAATGAATACGGCAATAACCGTATAAAGAGCGATTGGCCCACCATATCTTAAAATGGCCTGAGCCGGATCTGAAGTGGTGGCCGCATAGGGCATTGCAAGAATTCCTCTAATACCATGTTCGGCAAAAGAAAATGCATCGGTACCAACCATTCCGAGAAGTGTAAAAACCAGAAGGTAAATAATCTTGTTCTTGATAGTATTTTGTCCAATGGCAACAACAGTCCAAAAAGCAGCAAGACCAATCCCAAAAGGCATAAAGCCAGCTGGCTCTTTAAAAAATACTGCCCCGGCAAGAGATATATAAAATCCGCCGATGGGTGCAAGAGCCATGACGGTAACCATGGCCGGAAATGCCCATCTTTCTTTACGATACAGAGCGTAGACTATGAGAAAAAGAAAAAGACCTCCAAAAACTTCAAGCCCTCGCCAGTAGGAAGAAATATACATTCTCAAACTGACCATCTTCATAAGACGTTCTGATTTTTTGATCATTCCGGTACCAGAAGAAACAAGAGCCGAACCTTTTTCCTGAAGCAACCCGGCGTTCACAGATTCTCCTGCTGCCATCGACACAGCTTCTCCAAGAAGTACGGTTGCTGCTTTATCAAGTTTCTCCCCAGCCCCTTTCAACTTGGGATGTTTCAATTCACGGGCCGCTGTTTCCTGCATAAGGGTTGCAATCTGTTTAATCTCAACAGCCATATTTGATTGGTCAGACTTCCGGCTGAGGGTAAGTATTTTTTTACCGGCATCAACTCTTACAAATCCATCTTTTTCGATTAAAGCTGAAAGACCTGAAAGCTTCTTAATTACAATATCCTGTGCTTTATCAATTGAATATGGCGCAACAGCGACCAGATAGACAGCCATCACCAAACCGACAATACTCAAGACAGCTACCTTTGATTTCTTCAACTCGTGCATAATTTCCTCTATCCATAGCATTTTAGACTTCAATAACAAGCAGCCTTTACTAAATAAAAGCCACCTACCCACAACAATAATAAGAAACAATACCATAACTTTATTGTAATGGAGTACTATTTTTCTGATCTGCAGAACAATCCACATGCCCTTTTAAGAGACGAAAAAGGAATCATCAACAATTAAAGTTTAATTTTTATTTTCACTGGAACCGTTGATTTTAATGAACCCTTTAATAGTAAAGCATCTCACAAAGGCACAGCCACCTAACTTTTCCATGTAATTGCAATGAGCTATAGATAGGTCAAATTCCAGACAAACCACACTGTATCATTAAAAACATTTGCACATTTCAAACAGCAACTAAACAGATCAAAATAAAGTTAAAAATAATCTTGACAAGGATTTTCCCAGAAGGTAGTAAGTAAATAGACACTTACTTTTTCACATCGAGTGCCTTTTGGAGTTTTAGAACGATATTTGTGGCACTTAGACGGGTAAGTATGCACTTACTTACACCGATTAGTTAACTAAGCATTTCTAAATATGGGAGTTTTCATGAAAACAAAAATGAAACACTATTTGACACTAATCAAAAGCATGCAAACTGGCCTGCTCTTGGTAACCGGAATTGCCGGTTATGTGAGCGCCAACTGTCCCATAATGAGCTTCCAATCATTGCTCTCTCTAGCGGGAAGTCTTTTTCTAGCCATTGCGGGAAGTACAATTCTCAATATGTGGTGGGATCGAGACATTGACTCTAAAATGGGTCGAACCTCTCATCGTCCTTTAGTAACAGGTGAAGTGGATGCAACAGAGGCACTAATTGTT
>DAOVZA010000291.1 GCA_030635405.1 Desulfocapsa sp. | reverse complement strand
CTTCCTGCAACGTCATGGCATGGAAAATAAAATCAGCCAGCGAGTCTCCCTTGAAGAGGCTGTTCATTCTCTCCATGAGGAGATGACGAAATTGAACCTTATCCCTGGAACAGGTGCCAAGACCGATGAAGAGGGAATGAAATACCTGAAGGAAATCAGTATAATAGTCCACGGTACAATTCATAGTGGAACCGAGCTGCAGATAGGCAATACCACCACAATCACGGAACACGATTACAGCTCTATCCGATTTACATTAAATACCAACGACAATACGTTTATAGAAACAAGCTTGTAAGGTCAGTCAGTAAAGGGAATATTTTTTGTACGAAAGTATCTTAACGAACCAGTTGCTTGCGGGTACCGGAAACACCACCCTGGAGCTGCTTTTGCAGTTTTTTCTTTAAGCGCAGACGGTTCCAATAGGTAAAGGGTGCCTTGCTCACTTTTTGCTTGCCTGCCATCACAGCTTCTGGGAAAAAAAGAAGATCAAGAAGATGGTGGGTGGTGATACTCCCACCCAGAAAATGAGTACACCCAGCACAATAAGTGACGATTGCATCAGATCCGGCCTCATCCACCCGTTTTTCTGTCCAGGCTTTTGCAAGATCAGATCTCATAAATCCGGCGGAGCCCCCTTCCCCACAACAAAAGGAGCGTTCGCGGTTATGTTTCATCTCATGAACAGTTATACCCTGCTGTTGTACTAGGTCTCTGGCACTTTGCTGAACTTCTGGAACAAACCTTACACCACAGGGATCATGCACAGTAAAATCTGCATGAATCCCCCCTGAAGAGATATTCAACTGTGCTAAAACTTCATAGACACTCTCCACTTCAATGCTAGCACCGTACTCCTTAAAGATACGATGACAATTCGGACAGGCCACTAAAACCTTTGTAACAGAATGATCACGAAGAATCGTGCAAAGCTCTCCGAACATTTCGTTGAAATGAGTTGTATCACCAAGATCATGAGAGGGTTTAGTACAACAGTCAAAGACTATTCCGATATCAGGAATTGGCTCCTGTAAAAGCTGAAACAGATGCTTGAGTGTTTGGGGGCGACTTCCCGGGAAAGCACACCCTGGAAAGAGTACAGTATGGCAATTTTCAGGAAAATGAAACCAGGAGAACAGGGATGAACTTCCTTTTTTTTCGTATCCCCGTATGGTGTTATGCTGTTTTAGATTTCCATTTCCTTCGGATGTGAGTTCCCGGCGCATGGCTAGAAACATAGCAGAAGGATCAAGCTCTTTGGGGCAAACACCATGACACAAACCGCAAAGACTACATTCGAAAGAAAATAACCTATCGATGCGCAAACTATTGTCCAACCACTTTTCAGCCAGTATTTGAGGTGAACCATACTCCTGTAAAAAGGCACATTCTTTGACGCATATTCCGCAGTTTACACACTCTTTTGCAATAAGACTAATTGGAGCTAACGGAGAATCTTGTTTAAACATTTTCAGTAAGGACTTACAACTTTTCCGGCCGCAGTCATGGTATTCATAATATCATACATATTGGTGATCGATCCGACCTTACGTTCATCTTCCAGTTTAAAAAACTCCAGACAGGTACCACAGATCCAGATAGTGACACCCTTTTGTTCAAGTGTCTGCAGAGATTCCAAAGCCTTTCCATCCGTGGTGGCAAGTTTAACCCCTCCGTTATACAAAAGGATATGAGATGGGAGAGGATCTATTTCTGAAATAGTGGTTACATAGGTCTGTAACAGCGCCCATCCCAGCTCATCGGAACCCCGTCCCATGGAGTCTGAGGAAATCACATATATCAGATTACTGCCGCCTGGCAGAGCGCACAGATAATCCTCTTCCTTAAACGTTTCCTTAGTAGCTGTATTGCTTTCTCCAGGAATCAATTTGATAAGAAAATTTCCATCGCTCCTTTCTTCGCCACTAACATCTGCTCCCTGACTACGACCAAAGCGAAGAACATTCTCAAATGAAGCTTCATTGTCAACCAGAACACTAAAGCTTTCCCCGGGATTTCCTTCCAGTCGGGATTTTGTTCGTAATACTGGTTCTGGACAATTCAGTCCTGTACAGTCTAGTATTTCCATAATTGATCCTTTCACCGTCTGTATTGATTCTTCTCAATCACTCTGGTTGAATATCAAAAAAAAACTGCCTTTATCCCAACAAGGATAAAGGCAGTTACACTTCACTCGAGCAGAAAAGGAAACAGCTTATTTAGCTGGTGCCTCCTCAGTCTCTACAGCAGCTTCAGGAGCAGCAGTCTCTTCAACAACAACAGCAGCTTCTTCAACAACAGCTTCTTCAACAACAATAACTTCTACAACCTGAGAGCTCAATTGAGCCTGGAGTTCCTCGACAATCTGGAATTTCACAGCAAGTTCTTTCTCAAGAACAATACGGGTTCCGTCAAGAATATCGAGTGAATCATTTTGAGCAGCAATTCTGGAAAGAAGAACATTCATATTCAACTTTGTACGAGCCAGTTCTTCTCCACCAGCAACAAGAAGTCTTGTACGTTCTTCAAGAGCTTTTTCAAGAGCGACAACTCTCACGCCAGAAGCTTCAACTTCTTCTGCAAGTGCCTGACTTTTAGCATTGAAGTTATCCACGCTATTGGCAAGAGAAGCTTTCACATTCTCAAGTCCAGCGGTGGCTTCCTGTGCAGCAGCAAGAGCTGCTGTCTTTTCTTCAAGGGCAGAACTTGCAGTGGCAGCGGCTTCAGTAGCAGCGGTTACTGCTTCTTTAAGGGAAGCTAATTCAGCAGCATTCTTATCCAATTCAGTCTGCATGGCTTCTATTGCAACAGAACTGTCAGATCCTTCGACCTCTTTTTTAAGCTCTGCAATTTCTTCCTTCTGACTGTCAACACTTCCTTTGAGGGTTGCAGCATTAGTAAGAAGTTCCTGATTCTGAGATTTAAGTTCTTCAATCTCGGCCAGCGCACCAGCACTGGGTTCACTTGTAACTGCAGCTCCAGCAGCATGTCCAGTTGCTTCAACAGCATGCTCAGCGGTATCCGCAACAGCAGGAGCCCCAGCTCTCATGGCAGCCAGTTGTCTCTCAAGACTGTCACTTTTTTTATCCTGAACCGAACCCCAAATTGTTCCCACCAGACAGAGAACAACCAGAGCAATAATAATTTGATTTTTACTCATCACACAACCTCACAAAATATATTAAAAAAGACCTTCGATAGCATTTAATCAATAAAGCAAATCGTTAACCTACAGAAGATGTAAGCATGTGTCAATATCAATATATGTCAAAAAACACCTATTCCTAACACTATCCACCCACATCAGAGAAAAGCTTCTATTCCTCTGGAAGAAGTCTCACAGCACCCTTGTCAGCAGAGGCTGCAAACATGGCATACGCCTTTAGAGCAAGCGACACAGGACGATCACGTCCGACTGGAGAAAATGCATCTTTGCCTTTTTCTATCTCTTTATTTCTACGCTGATCAAGTTCTTCATCGGAGACAGCAACATTCATGATACGTTCTGGAATATCAATTTCAATACTATCTCCATCCTGAATAAGCCCGATGGCTCCACCAGCTGCAGCTTCAGGAGATACATGTCCGATGGAAAGCCCTGAAGTACCGCCTGAAAAACGACCATCCGTGATAAGCGCACACTCGGTTCCAAGATGAACAGACTTTAAATAGGATGTGGGATACAACATTTCCTGCATTCCAGGACCGCCCTTAGGGCCTTCATAGCGAATGACCACAACATCTCCTGCCGTAACCGTTCCATCAAGAATCGCATCACAGGATGCTTCCTGAGAAGAAAATACCCGGGCTGTTCCCTTAAATT
>DAOVZA010000347.1 GCA_030635405.1 Desulfocapsa sp. | reverse complement strand
ATTGTGGATGTAGGTATAAATTTTCTTATCAAAAAGGGTGGAGACTAGCATAAATAAGGTATTCTATCAACAAACGGCTACTGAAGAGCCTATCTGTAAAAGAGTGAGCGCAAAAGAAAGGCTCCATTACGCGGATTTTCTCCAACACGGCGAACAGAATAAGCCCACCATTCTGTTCCAAAGGGAACGTAGAGCCTGAGACGAGTTCCATTTGCCACGAGTTCCTCCTGCAGGTTTCCTCTCACTCCCAGTAAAAACTCAAATTCATACTCATCACGCTGCCATCCGTTTGCATCAGCGTAGGCAACTATTCTCTCTATCATCTGCTCATCATGAGTCCCGAAAATGGGATAGAAGGATGTTTCTTTTGCTTCACTGGAAAGCATGTTCTGGGCAAGTTCAAAGTAGGATTTATCGATATCATCACGACGTGTGAAAGCAACGTCTTTGTTCTCGGCAAACGCGCCCTTCACCAGACGTATTTTACCGCCCTTTGCTACAATTTCCGCAAGATCATCTTTTGTACGACGGAGATAGGCCTGCAAAGTAATTCCGCATGGTAAGCCCTGTGAATGCAAACGATGATACACATCGAGTGTAGTTTGCGTCACCGAAGAATCTTCCATATCGATCATCAAAAAGTCACAGGAATCAGCAGATGAAGAATGTTCTTTAATGAGCTTTGATAAACGCAGTGCATTCTCCTCAAACTCGGCCTCGGTATTCATAAGACCTATTTGAGTGGGATCAACGGAGATATGGATATCGAGCTGCTTACTGCCAAGTTCCTGAATAATACCTTCCAGTTCACTCACTGTTTTTTTAATCTCTTCCGGCTCATGTACATATTCCCCAAGATAAAACAGTGAACTCCTTCTTGAATTTTGCAGCAGCAGATCAGCTCGTTCTGCTGCCTCATCAACAGATTGACCACCAACAAAACGGCTTGCCAGATCCGTCATTTTTCTGGATCCCTGCATTATCTGTTTTGCCCGCTGGTTTGTTGCGAGCTTGATCATTCCTTTTTGCCAAAGCATATATATCTGTCCTTAGGGCTTTATAAGATTGTGCAGAGCCTTACCAGCAATCCAGCGCTGCAGATTATCTGCAAAAAAAGTGGCAAAACGCTCATGCCAGTCTTCCACTGAATCACAATAGTGAGGGCTTATTAAGGCATTTTCCTGTTGCCACAATTGACTTGATTGGGGGATTGGCTCTTCACGAAACACATCAAGATATGCTCCTTTGATTTCCTTGTTTTTTAAAGCAGCAACAAGTGCATCTTCATCCACAATGCCTCCACGTGCAGTATTGATAAAATACGCACTTTCCTTCATAGCCTTAAACATCTTTGCATCGAAGAAATGATGTGTTGCTTCACTGTAGGGCAAATGCAAAGAAACAAAGTCAGCTTCGGGTAACAGAGAGGGCAGTTGATCCGGGGTACAGACGACATCTGCCTCCGGTGAATCGGTAATCCTTGAGCGCACGGCCGTAATATGCATACCAAAATGACGGGCATTTACAGCCACGGCTCGACCTATGTGGCCAAGTCCGATGAGCAGAAGTTTTTGTCCTTCAAGGGATCGCCATGGCAATTTTTTATATATTTTTTCTCGTTGTTGCTGCTGATACCTGAAAAACCCAAAATTAAGATTAATCATTGCCCCGATGACCGTTTCTGCCTGAAATCTACTCAGCACTCCAGCACAATTTGTAACCGGACAGGCAATTTCATCCAGATTACCAAGATGGTCATAACCAGCCCCTGCCACCTGAACCCATTGAACACAGGGATTTCGTACGGCAATGGACTGCGCCTCCATTGAAATAAAATCAGAACGAAAACTCAACAGAACCTGCGGCTGATGGTCTGCCATCTGTTTGGCAAGTTCAATATCATTACGCGCACTGTAAAAATGCAAGTCAGGAAAACGATTGCAAAGATATTCAAAATATCTATCCTGCTCATGATGAATAACAAGGATATTTACTTCTTTTTCCATACTATACCCCTCAGCCAAATTCAGGCTCATACTCAACCGTAAACTCTACAGATTCATCGTTTCGTATACTTAAGAAATGTGCATTGTTTTTATCAAATGGACAGATGGGACTTGAGCAAAGTTCAAAACCAAACTTCCTATAAAATGCAGGATCTCCTAAAACAAATAGTGTCTCACTTTTGATAACTTCCTGACGCAAAGCAAAACGCAATAATTCAGAGCCTATTCCCTGCTTTTGGAATTCGGGTTTTACCGCCAAGGGAGCCAAGTGCAATCCACAGGGTTCGAAATCGTTATAGGCTTTTGAAAAAGCAATATAGGCCACAACCTTGTTAACATGGATGCATACCCATTCGTGCACATCTGTGCCATTTTCGTGAAATTGTTCCACAAGCCGTACTTCGTAACTACTCTTTGGGAAAGCGTTTCGTAACAGGGCGTATGCCTTTGGCTGTAACTCAGGAGTAACTTTACGAATTTTCATTTCTTCTTCACCAGTTTAATGCCAGTTTGACGATCAATAGTAATAAGTCGTTTCTTATACAGTGCCCCAATGGCTTTTTTGAATATTTTCTTACTCACTCCGAATAAGGCATATATTTCATCCGGTGGACTCTTATCCGAAAGTGAACTCTCACCACCATTTTCTTTGAGAACATCTAAAATAGCCTGAGAAACATCATCAACTCTCTCATACCCAGGCAGCTGCAGTCTCAAATCAATTTTGTCATCTTCTCGGATATGATAGATATAGCCCTTTAACTGCTGACCAATAAAGAGTTTTTGGAACACTTCATTTTCATACAACATTCCCACATGTGACTGATTGACAACTGCCTGATAACCCAAATCTGATTTATCAAAAATAATGAGATCGACTTCTTCATTTTCAGTATATTCAGGAGGCTGTGACCCAAGGAACTTATCGAGTTTCGCTGAAGCTGTGATACGATTCGTTTTTTCACTCAGGAAAAGATAGACAACATAGGATTCACCTGTATTCATGGGACTGAGCTGTTCACTTTTGGGAACGAGCAGATCGTTTTTCATGCCCCAGGATAAAAATGCACCCGCTGATGAGGTTGCTGCCACCCGTAATTTTGCAAACTCTCCAACCGTTGCATAGGGTGTGCTACTAAGGGCAAGTAAATGATCATCCTTATCGATATTAATAAAGACCTCAATTTTATCGCCTGGATGATATCGTCCATAAACAAACTTTTCATCAAGAAGAATGTCCCCATGTTCACCGCCAT
>DAOVZA010000155.1 GCA_030635405.1 Desulfocapsa sp. | reverse complement strand
GATGCTCCGATTTTATCTATCTCATCCAGCATAATCACAGGATTTGCTGTTTTTGTCTCCTTTAAGGCCTGAACAAACTTACCCGGCATTGATCCAATATAGGTACGTCTATGCCCCTTTATTTCAGCCTCATCTCTCATACCACCAAGACTAAAACGATAAAATTCTCTTCCTAGAGCATCGGCAACAGAACGGCCGATGGAAGTTTTTCCAACCCCAGGAGGACCAACAAGCAGCATAATAGAGCCTGCAATTTCCTTTTTATATGCTCCAACTGCAAGAAATTCAATGATTCTGTCTTTTACATCATCGAGACCGTCATGATCTCTATCGAGCGTGTTTCTTGCATCCTTAATATCAAGATTATCCTTTGAATAAACACCCCAGGGAACAGAACTCATCCAATCGAGATAGTTTCTGGTTACTGCATATTCCTGAGATCCTTTTTCAAGAAAACTCAATTTTTCCAACTCATCCTCAATTCGCTCAGCAGCCATTTTTGGAGGATATAAATTTTTCAATCGTTTTTCGAACTCTTCGGCATCAGATTTACGATCATCCTTAGTAATACCAAGTTCTTTCTGAATCGTTTTCAGCTGCTCACCAAGGAAAAACTTTCGCTGTCTCTTGGTGATCTTACTATTTACATCCTTACTGATTTCACCATGAAGCTTTGTTATCTCCACCTCTTTTTGCAACAGAGGAAACACCCGCTGCATTCTTTTTAAAACTGGAAGCGTCTCCAGAACCTTTTGTAATTCAGTGCCCGTAGCTGTTGTAAGAGTTGCTGCAAAATCAGTAAGAGGTGCCGGCTCGCTTGGTGAAAAATATTGTAAGGCCTGTTTAAGTTCTTCTCCATGCAATGGATTTGCCTGCACCAACTCCTTAACTGCAGCTATAATTGAGAGTGCATAGGCTCTGGTTTCTGTATCATTTATATCCATTCTCTGTTCTTCTTCAGGATATTCAACTTCAACCAAAAAAGGTACTTTCTTTCCAAGCCAGCGTTTAATACGAAAACGTCCTATTCCCTGACAGATAAAATGGATATTTGACTCTTCCATGGTAGGCTTCAAGACCTTTCCAACGCAACCAATTTGAACGAAATCTTCAGGTGCAGTATCCTGGGCAGGAATGTTTTTAGTATAGACCAAACCAACCAGTTTCTGATCAGTTTCACCTATCTTTTGGATGGTATCCTTCCAGTATTCTCCTGACAAAACAATAGGCTGGACCTGACCTGGAAAAAATGGCCTGCTTGCAATTGGAATCAGGTAAAGATGTCGGGGAAGAACCTGATTGGGTATTGCGATATCTCTATGCTGCCCACCTGCCTCTATCACTTCAACTTCAGGTTGCTTTATATTTTTATCTTCCATATATGATTATCCTTTTCAGGCAATATTTTTAGTAGAATTTTTCAGGTGCTTCGTCAACTACTTCAAGTTATAATAATCACCACTTGATAACTCACAAGTCCAAAAAATAGAAATAAAGCAGGAGCATACATTCGTGACCCGTATTGGCATTCTTTCAGACACTCATATAAACAGGCCATCACCATGGTTTACCAAACAGGTACAACTCGCTTTTAAGGACTGTTCAATGATTCTCCATGCCGGTGATTTAACGGACATATCTATTCTCGATGTTTTTGAAGGAAAAGAAATTCATGCAGTACATGGAAACATGTGTGACATCTCTTCCTATGGAAACCTTCCGAACAATAAAATAATAGAAATTGAAGGTTACAGCATCGGCCTTTGTCACGGTGCCGGGGCCAGGCATAACATTGAGGACCGAATGTGGGATCTTTTTCCCACCGTTGATTGCATTGTTTATGGCCATACTCATATAGCAGCAAATCATCTTGTTTCAAAAACGCTTTTTATCAATCCCGGTTCCTTTGCTGCAAATGGTCGTTACGGTGCTCCAGGAAGTTATGCTATTCTTAGTGTTAACAAGGATGGCCTTAAAGCCGACCTCTACCAGTTTACTGAGAATCATACATGAAATCTCTTATGGCGCCCTGGCGTATGGAGCATGTGGAAGGGAAAGCTACAAAAGTCTCAGGATGTCTTTTTGAACCCCCTGGGACAAGCTCTTTTGATAAAGAACTGTTGATGCTTTACCGGGACACAGAAAACATTGTACTATTAAACAGATTCCCGTATACCAACGGCCATCTCCTTGTTGCACCAATTAGGCACATTGCCTGTATTACTGAACTTACAATACCAGAGCAATCCTCACTTATGTGTACAGTTTCAGCAGCCACCCAAATAATCAGAGATCATCTACAGCCGGATGGACTCAATGTGGGTTGCAATCTCGGCAGTGTCGCTGGAGCTGGTATTGCTGATCACTTACACTTTCATATTGTACCCCGCTGGGAAGGTGATCATAATTTCATGACAGTGCTTGCTGATGTTCGCTCAATTCCAGAACACCTGCTCACAACCTACGACAAACTTATTCTCCATTTCCAGGAACTTCTTCACAATAACAAACAATGACTAAAGCACCGAAAATCACCCCAATGCTACAACAGTATCTTGGGATTAAAGAACAGCACCCCGATACAATCCTCTTTTACCGAATGGGTGATTTCTATGAAATGTTTTTTGAAGACGCAGAACTTGCCTCAAAAATTCTTGGCATTACTCTCACCTCGCGCAACAGTAAAAATGCTGCCAATAAGGTTCCCATGTGTGGTATTCCATATCACGCCGCGAGCACCTATCTTGCAAAACTAGTAAAGGCCGGACGCCGTGTAGCAATCTGCGAGCAGACCGAAACACCAAGTGAAGCAAAAGGCATCGTACGCCGTGAAGTAGTTCGCATAGTTTCCCCCGGAGTTGCAACTGACTCCGGACTTCTTGATGATAAGGACAACTTGTATGTCGCAGCAATCTCCTGCAAACAAAAAGGTACTGAAACGCTCTATGGTGTAAGCTTTCTCGATCTTTCCACCGGTTCATTTCTCATAGGAGAATTTGCTGATCCTGAACGTACGGGAGAAGCTATTCTCGATCAACTTACGCGAATGACACCTGCAGAACTACTTGTTAATGAAGACGACATCGATATGGTTGGAGCTCTTATAGATACTGCCGCAAATCTGCTTCCTGGATTGTGTATCACCCAACGCCCTGCTACTCAATTTCATTTTCAAAGTTGTGAAGAACTTCTCATTGAACACTTCCAGGTAAGTAACCTTGCAGGTTTTGGATGTGCTGGTTTCAAACAGGGCATCATTTCAGCTGGCGTACTCCTTGATTACATAATGGAGACCCAGAAAACTGATGTTACCCACATCGAAAAACTAACCCCCATTGATCTGGACTTAATTTTACAGATTGACGACTCTTCAAGACGTAATCTTGAGCTTACCCAGACTATTATAGGATCACAACGTGAGGGATCACTTCTTTCCGTACTCGATCATACCTGCACCCCCATGGGTGCAAGAATGCTCAAACAGGAGATACTGTTCCCGTTACAGGATGCTGTTCGCATTAATGGACGGCTCGATGCTGTAAAATTTCTTCATGCTCACACCACCATTCGCAATACATTCCGTGACCTACTCACTGCTATTTATGATATGGAAAGGCTCAATAGCCGTATGGTTCTAGGTAATGGAAATGGCAGGGACATGCTCGCGCTGAAGCAATCTCTAGCCAAACTTCCCGCTATAAAAGAGCTTCTTCTTCAATGTGAATCCAAGCGTATCCAGAACCTTGGCGAAGATCTTGATATACTCACCGACATCTACGCATTGCTTGAAAAAACAATTAATGAAGAAGCACCAATAACGCTTCGTGAAGGAAGATTAATAAAAGAAGGCTTCAATAAAGAACTTGATGAACTTGTTCATATCCAGCGTCATGGTAAACAGCTAATCCTTGACCTTGAGGCCCAGGAGCGGAAATCCACCGGGATTGCAAAACTTAAAGTCGGGTTTAATAAAGTATTTGGCTATTTCATTGAGGTAAGCAGACTTCAATCTGAAAATGTCCCTGAAACATACATCCGTAAACAAACTCTCGTTAATGCAGAACGTTTCATTACCCCTGAACTCAAAGAATTCGAAACAAAGGTTTTAGGTGCCCAGGACCGAAGGCTTGAACTTGAATATCAACTCTTCACTGAAATTCGGACAAAACTGGCATCTGAAAGCTCACGTCTTCTAAAAAGTGCCGGATTACTAGCCAAAACCGATTTCCTCGTCTGTCTTGCTGAAGTTGCCCATCTCCATCGATACAGATGTCCTGAGGTTAATACTGCTGATGTCATAGACATTATAGAGGGAAGACATCCTGTTATCGAACGTTCGCTTCCCAGCGGAAAATTCGTACCCAATGATGTACACCTCGACCAGGAAACTGAAGAAGTTTTAATCATCACCGGCCCGAACATGGCTGGGAAA
Source organism: Desulfocapsa sp. (assembly GCA_030635405.1). The sequence continues at coordinate 1,501 of DAOVZA010000155.1, read as the reverse complement.
TCAACCATACTTCGTCAAACAGCACTTATCGTGCTCATGGCCCAGATGGGTTCTTTTGTTCCTGCAAAAACTGCAATCATCGGAATTGTCGATAGAATATTCACTCGAGTTGGAGCAATGGATGATCTCAGACGCGGTCAATCGACATTTATGGTCGAGATGAACGAAACAGCAAATATTTTAAACAATGCAACGGAAAAAAGCCTCGTGATCCTTGATGAAATTGGACGGGGAACCTCTACCTTTGACGGTCTCTCTATTGCCTGGGCCGTTGCTGAAGATCTTGTTCAAAAAAATGATAAGGGGGTTAAAACTCTCTTTGCCACCCATTATCACGAGCTAACCGATCTTGCAAAAACTGAGGACCGGGTTCGTAACTACTCCATTGCTGTACGTGAATGGAATGACACCATAATTTTCCTTCATAAGCTCGTAAAAGGCGGCACCAATCGATCCTATGGAATTCAGGTTGCAGGCCTTGCCGGAGTGCCTGATAGGGTAGTGAAACGAGCCAGTGAAATTCTTAAGAACATAGAGCGTGGGGAATTCAACCAGGATGGAACACCAACCATTGCCAAGAGTGCAAAACCAATAAAATCTCGCCGCAAAACCCACCCTAATCAGCTTTCTCTCTTTCCACAGCCTCAGGAAGATCCATTGCGCACTTTATTGCAAAATCTGGATGTTGATGATCTAAGTCCTCGACAAGCACTTGATGTAGTCTACGAACTAATGAAGCTTGCGAACTGAAAGCACTCTTTACTATTCTCAAATACCAATGATTTTCTCAAATTTCATAAAAAGAAGACATATTTTGTTTTGCCTTCATCACTTCTTTTAGGTATACTTTTATAAATACAATAAAGATTTGAAAATATTGAGATCTTATACTCATATATTTTCTGCAGTTTCCTTCATTATTCATTTTCCTAACAAGGTGTAATGGTAAAGTTTTTACCCATTTTAGTTTTTCTTGTAACTCTTTGTATCCCTCTGTCCGCTGGCGTTTGTTCTGCGACTGAGGTGAGTACACCTCCCTCTGACGTTATAAGCCTTGAAAAAAGGTATCAGCAGGCAAAATTTTACTATAATGAGCTCCACACCAATCAAACATTAGGCAATTCTCGAGATAATTGGCTTAACGGAATACGGAATTTTAGAAAAATCTATCTTTCCGGTCCAAAATCAAATTTTGCAGCTCCAAGCCTCTATATGCTCGCCCGTATGTATTCTAAAATGTATGATCGTTTCAATAACGATCTTGATCTGCAGGAATCTCTCTCTTACTATAATGACGTAGCGGATCTTTTCTCAGATAACCGGCTTGCAGACGATGCCCTCTATGCCATTGGAAACATCTATCTCAACAAAAAACATAGCCCTCAAAAAGCTGCCAAAAGTTATACCCGTGTTATTGCCAATTATAGAAACGGAGACATGTACGCTCATGCTTCTGATAAGTTAAAAGCATTGTCAAAGGAACATGACATTCCCTTACCTG
>DAOVZA010000162.1 GCA_030635405.1 Desulfocapsa sp. | reverse complement strand
TAAAGCCGTTTCTTCATCTACAATTGAACTGTACCCTGTACAAAGAAGAATGGGCATTCCCGGGCAAATGGTGAGAAGCTGTGCCGCAAGCTCTATTCCTGGCATTTCAGGCATGGACTGGTCTGTGATAACCAGATCAAATCGAGAGCAATCATTATTAATCGCCTCAAGTGCCTCGACGCCAGATGCACAACAAACTACGGAATAACCAAGATAGCTGAGCATTAATTCTGCAATTTTCCGCAAATCTTTTTCATCATCTACAAATAAGATTTTCTCAGAGCCACCAGGCGGTTGTACCACCGCTTCAGTTTCTACTGTTTCGGCGGCCTCTATAGCCGGCAAAAGAACTGTAATTGTCGTTCCATGATCAAGTTCACTCTTTACCTTAACGGTCCCTTTGCAACCAGTTACAATGCCATGTACAACTGAAAGACCAAGCCCTGTGCCCTGTCCTTTTTCTTTTGTTGTGAAAAAAGGATCAAAAACATTAATCAACGTTTCCTGAGCCATACCGCATCCGGTATCACTGACAGTGAGCCGTAAATAATTACCAGCCTGACCTTTTTGTAAATCCAGTGGATTATTTTCTGTGATAACGTACTCATCGAGCCCCACAGTTATAGTTCCCTGCTCACGAGGAAGAGCATGGAGGGCGTTGGTACAAAGGTTTGTAATTACCTGGTGAATCTCAGTGGGGTTTGCCAGGATAGCTATATCATTTGCAGTGATATGCTGCGTTAACTGAACTGTTGCCGGTATGGTAGCCTGCATAAGTTTGAGAGCTTCTTTAATAACAAGAGAAGCCTGAATGGGACGTCTTTCAGTTTCGGTTTTACGACTGAATGTCAATATTTGAAGAACTAAATCTTTGGCACGGTTGCTAGCCTTTAAAACGTGATTTAAATTACTTGCTATTTCACCATTTTCATCTGCTTTTAAGAGGGCAAGTTCAGTAAAACCCATGATCGTTGCAAGGATATTATTAAAGTCATGGGCAATACCACCTGCCAGGGTGCCGATGGCCTCAAGTTTGTGTGCCTGCTGCAATTCAGCTGTTTTTTTCTTAACCTCTTCTTCAAGAGACTGTTGATATCTTTTATTTTCCTCTAAAAGCCTGACTCGTTCCAAAGCTCTCTCAACGGCATACCTTACAAGGTTCATGTCCGTAATGGGTTTAGTTACATAGTCTCTAGCTCCAAGTTTTAAGGCTTTAATTGCATCGCCTAAAGTGCCCATACCAGAAGCAATTATTACTGGAATCTCAGGTGACTCATCAATAATTGTTGCAAGTACACTCAAACCATCAAGTTTTGGAAGACACAGGTCGGTGAGAACGAGATCCGGATGAGCTCTACGGAATAACTCAAGCCCTTCCACTCCATCCTCTGCCTCAAGAACCGTATATCCAATTCCACGAAGATATGCAGCCATTGCCTTTCGGACAAGCTGGTCATCTTCTATGCTAAGAATGGTAACAGGATGTTTTAAATCCATTGAGTCTCCCTGTAGTCAGCAAATCTTATCAAAAAATTCAAGTTACTAAGAAATATATTGTTATAACTCTCAGGTTCAAAATATTTATAAAACCAGGATAAAAAAAATACGTAAATATCTATATATATTTATAGTATCAAAAGAAACATAGAAGAGTCAAATAAGATCAAAATACAGGGATCGTCATTCAAACAACACATAACAGCTTGTAATTATATGTATTACAAGGTAATTAAAATATCTGAAATACTCTTTTATTGCTAACAAGGTGTATTAGAATCAGATTTATCCTATTTAATTGATAGCATATTTTTTCAGTTCCAATTCTATACGGATTATTTGTTACCTATTACAATTTAATTCAATTTAATTTTGCAGGTTCCGTCATTGCTAAAATGCGCATAAGTATACGTACACGCCTCATTTCTGTTTTTGTTGGTATACTTTTTATACAGATATTGCTGATGGGAGCTTTTTTTCTTTATCAAAATAATACCTTTTCATTTGTATTCCTGAGCGTACTGACAACAGTTTTTTTAGGTATCTTCTTTTGTATAGCCTGGACAACCAACAAAAAAGTTGTTGTTCCCCTGCAAACGCTCGTCTCTGATTCTGCAACAATGCTTCTTGGTGGAAAAAATACTATTTCACTTTCAGCCGATGCTGAATTTCAGGAACTTGCCAATGTAATAAACAATTTGAATCTGCAACGCCGTCAATCAAAGGATTTACTTGAGAAAGAGGTTAAAAAACGGCGTATTGAAGAAAAAGCTGCCACCACAGCAAAATTAAGTGCCGAAAAAGCAAATCAGGCAAAATCTATCTACCTTGCAAACATGAGCCATGAAATCCGTACACCACTGCACGGAATGGTCGCGATGTTAGAAATGCTAGGGAAAGATCCTCTTAATGACTATCAAAAACAACTGCTGTCCATGGCTACCCTTTCCGGCTATCAACTCCAAACAGTCATCAGTTCAATTTTGGATCTTTCTCAGATAGAATCAGGTAAATTAAAACTTCATCGCTCACCCTTCACTCTCTCTAAATTACTCTCTGAAGTTATCGATCTGCTTCATATACAGACTGAAAAAAACAACATCGACATCACTTCTGACCTATCTGATGATATCCCCAACAATTTAAACGGCGATAGCGGGCGCATTCGACAGATTTTAATAAATCTCATAAGTAACAGTATAAAGTTCAGTAAAAAAGGACCTATTAAGCTCACAGTTAAGCTGCAGGCTCAAATTACAGGATCAAAAGTTGAACTTCTTTTTACTTTAAAAGATCACGGTATTGGTATTCCTAAAGAAGCACAGGAAATAATCTTTAACGCATTTAATCGTGGAGATATCGGCGCTGAACACAGTATTGTTGGAACTGGTCTGGGGCTTTCAATTAGTGCTGATTTTGTAGAAGCTATGGGCGGAAAATTATGGCTTGATGAAAGCGGACTAGATGGATCAACCTTTTGTTTTACAATATGTTGTGAAAGAATTGAAGGAAGTTCCGGTGAGTTGGAGTCCAATGAAAACCTCATCACAACAGATAAGAATCTTACAGATATCCATATATTTCTTGCTGAAGATGAATTTATCAATCAACGTATTATCACGGCTTATCTTGAAGAACAGGGTGCCACTGTAACCGTATGTGATAACGGACAGGATTTACTGGATACCATGGAGTCAACAGCTGCTGACATCATCCTGATGGATATCCGTATGCCCGTTATGAACGGACTTGAAGCCACAAAAATAATCAGACAGAGGGAAAAGGCTAAAAAGCAGCCGAGCATCCCAATTGTTGCACTCACAGCCCAGGCAACAACAGATTTTGAGGAAAAATGCAGAAAAGCAGGAATGGATGAATATGTGACCAAACCCATTCCCTTTGAAAGGCTTGAAAAAATAATCTGTGAATTGGTTAAGGAATAATCTTTGGAAAAAAGAAGTTAGATCAATGGCTAACACTCAGAACAAGTGCCAGCCATCGAGTATCTATAGACTGCCTTTAGTTCTTTGTTATTTTTTCCAATGCCTCTTCATAACGAGCCCTGGTTTTATCAATAATCTCTTGAGGAACTTTTGGAGCTGGTGGATTCTTATCCCAGTCAAGGGTTGAGAGATAATCACGCAGGAACTGCTTATCAAAGCTTGGCTGTCCTTTTCCTGGTTCGTATTGGTCTAGAGGCCAGAAACGTGACGAATCCGGTGTTAAAACTTCATCTATCAAAATAAGCTTGTTCTCGTCTCCAAGAAGTCCGAGTTCAAACTTTGTGTCTGCTATAATAATCCCCTTGGATCGTGCAAAATCAGCTGCTCTACTATAGAGCTCAACACTGATATCAGAGATCTTTTGGGTCTGTTCCTTTCCAAGTAAATCTTCCATTTCACTGACCGAAATGTTTTCGTCATGTTCACCAAGATCGGCCTTGGTTGATGGGGTAAAAATCACTTCAGGAAACTTATCTGACTCCTGTAAGTTATCAGGGAACTCAAAGCCGCATACGGTGGTATTTTTCTGATATGCCTTCCAGAACGATCCAGAAATATAGCCTCGAACAATACATTCAACACTCAAAGGCTTTGTTTTATGAACAAGCATGGAGCGTCCATCAAGCTCTGCAGCATATGGTTTGCACACTTCAGGATATTCATTCACATCTGCCGTAATAAGATGATTATCAACCACATCTCCTAGCAGATCAAACCAAAAGAGAGAGAGTTGTGTTAATACCTTTCCCTTACCTGGAATCGCATCAATAACCACATCAAAGGCGGAAATACGATCAGTGGCCACCATCAGCAATTTGTCATCGTGACCGGGGATTGCGTACATATCACGAACCTTTCCACGATGCACAAGATTTAGTCCCTCATAATTCGTTTCTAATACTGACTCACTCATTTATACGCTCCCACTTAAATAAAGAAAGGGGAATAGAAAACCGATATTTTCCATTCCCCAATTAAAATCCAACAAACAGTTTTTACAGATTGAGTTTTTCTTTTACGCCAGCAATAACAGCATCACTGGAAGTAGCAGGAATACTTAAAAGCAGACCAGCTTCTTTGTAAAAACCGATAAGAGGTGAAGTTTTCTCGTTGTAGGTCTCAAGACGGTGGCTGATAGCCTCTTCGGTCTCATCTTCACGCTGGATAGCCTTGGCTCCACATAGATCACAGATTCCTTCAACTTTTGGTGGATTGGATTTCACATTGTAAATTGCCTGACACTCTGGGTTCTCACAAGTACGACGGGTACAGAGTCTATCAAGTATGATATCCTTAGGAACATCAATCTCAACAGCCATATCAAGCTTAATGTCGAGTTTTGTAAGAAGAGCGGTGAGTTCTTCAGCCTGTGGAATTGTACGGGGAAAACCATCGAGCAGAAAGCCCTTTGCGCAGTCATCTTCCTGAAGGCGACTTTCCATAATTCCCATGATCAATGAATCAGGAACAAGATCACCACGTTTCATGTAACCTTCAGCTTCTTTTCCAAGCTCAGTTCCTGCTGTAACAGCTCCACGAAGAATATCTCCGGTGGAAATCTGAACAGAACCATCAACGGCGGTGAGTAATTTTGCAACGGTACCTTTTCCAGCGCCGGGAGCGCCCAAAAGAATAAGTTTCATGCTATTCTCCTAATGTATCAAATATTTTTATTGTTTATCTTATACTTTTATTGGTCAATTTGGAGGCAGACTATAAACACTTTCTGGATATAATCAATACTAGAAGAGAGACTTCTTGAAATTCAGTCCCCGAGTTCAAAAATCTCTTGATTAGGTTTGACGTCGTGTAAGGAAGCATCATATTCACTCATTTCACTGCAATGAGGATTGGTGTAGGAAACAAGTTCAGCTGTGAGTGACCCAATCAGTATTTTAGAATTAATACGAACCGGAATTCGACACGAATTGTTTGTAAGCCAGATTACTGTATCACCATCTTTATCATAGAGGCCTTTGAACTTCATGATGGGCTTAACCGGAAACACATTAACATCCCCCAATATGGTGTTTTTGATAACTGTTTCATCACCAACATGCACCAGAACTTCGTGCCTTTTTCCATCTGCAAAGGTAGGTACCATGTTTTTCTGGTTTTTTTGAAAATTTAAAATACGAGAAAAAAAGAAGGATGAGAACTCATTGTGTACC
>DAOVZA010000009.1 GCA_030635405.1 Desulfocapsa sp. | reverse complement strand
TAGATATAGCTCGTGAGCATTTTGTTTTATATTCTGTAACAGTCAATGGGCATCAAATCTACGAAAGAGGGATCGGTTAATCATGAGCCTAACAAATCGTTCGTGCGGGAATTTCACTACGCTGCGCTTCGTGAAATCCCCACAACTCAAACGTTATCTCACGTAGAGAGCCTTTATGATACTTTATGTTTTAGATATTGACGGAACTCTTACTGATTCCGTGCCCCTACATCAAAAATGCTACCTTCAAGCGTATTCCGAATTAAAGATTCCCGAAGTGAACACAAATTGGGGAAGTTACAAACATCATACTGATTCTTGGATCTTCGCTGAGGTCTTTCGTAAAAACTTCGGCAGCAATCCAAATAATAACGAAAGGGAAGAGTTTGCTTCAGAAGTATCTTGTTGCTTTAATGACAGTGTTGATGAAAACACATTTTGTGAGATTCCAGGTGCTCGTAAGTTTTTTAAAAAACTCCAATTAGACGCTAGACTAGCATATACTCTTGCTACAGGCTCTTTCAGGCAACCAGCAAATAAAAAACTCGACCTTATAGGATTGGAATCTCCTCAAGAATTGTTAGTAACCGCCAGTGAATTTGAGACTCGTGAAGATATTTTGCGACACGCTATATCTGCGGCACATTCGTTTTTTAATGTCGCTGATTTCGAACAAATAATTTCAATTGGAGACGGGTACTGGGATTTCATTACAGCACGGAACCTCAAAATTAACTTTATTGGTATCGGCAGTGGTCAAGCTGCTGAGAAACTAAAGTCTGCAGGTGTAACAAATGTCTTTCCCAACTTTTTAACAAACGGGATAATAGATTGCTACACCGGAAATTAATCGTCGCTTCGCTCCTCATAATTGCGGTTATTGCTAAAATGCTTGAAGATGACAACCTGCTTGAATACAAAAAAATCCATCAAAAGTATACTATAGAACTAAAATTTCATAACTAATCTATCAGTAATATAGAAGATATAATTGACAAATTCAGTTTTTGTTACTACATTAACATAGATGAAATGGAATGAGTCAAAAAGGCAACGTAATCTTAAAAAGCATGGTCTCGACTTTGCCGTAGCTGGTTATGTACTGGATAGTCCTTTCAGGCTTGACGTTAGTACAACTCGCAATAACGAAAACCGTACTCAGTCTTTTGCCTATGTCTTTGATTATTTAGCTGTATTATCGGTTGTCCATACAGAAAACGGTGAGCGGATAATAAGTTTCCGCCGTGCCAGCCGTGAAGAAAGGGAGGTTTACCATGAGTGGCTTGCAAACGAACATGAATAAACAAAAAAAAGAAATATTAGCATCGACTGCTTTTGCTCCAGCAAAGGGTGATTATGTATGGGATGGGAAAGATGAAAATGATCGGCCCTTGAGTAAAAAAGAAATGCGAGCTGGAATCAAAAACTTAGGTGGTCGTCCTAAACTAGAAAATCCTAAACAATCTACAACTATTCGCCTAAATGCCGAAGTCTTAGATTTCTTCAAGTCACAGGGTAAAGGATGGCAAACCCAAATCAACGATATCCTACAAAAATATGTCAATTCACATCATACTGTATAGCGGTACTTCTTATTCCCCATAAAGAAACCGCTCACCAACAACATATTAATATAAAAGAAAAAGATAATCGGGTAGCCGGGGGGGGTTCTCCCCCAGCCCCCACACCACCCCACAAGCGGATCCGCATAGGGCGGTTCACCAAGGTCGCCGGGTCGTAACCGGGCTGTGAAAATTTGAAAATTTGAGTCGGTTTTTCCAATCCGCGTCTGGACATTACTCCTCCATTCGGACTCAACGTATGCCAAAGCCCATGAATACCTCTCCTCTCCTTGATGTTCAGCCCTTCACCGTGTCCGAGGCATTACCCTCGGCTTTTGGCTACTATGGCTTCTGCTGACTCCTGCCTTCACACCATACAAATTACTTCGCATACCGCGGTATAACCTTATCTTCTGTCTACTCATCTTTGTTTCGTATCTCACAAATGGGCAGAGACCTCCAGCATTTGTGCCAGGACTTTTGGAAACCGGTAGCCCTCCGGTAATTTCACTGGAAACAACATCATACTGCTTGGAAAACAGGTCTCCCCGGATAAGAACGTGAACTTCCGATGTGCGAACGCATCATTTACCGTATCTCCTGTTCCATGGGCTTAATCATGTTGTGCTGACTTACCCGGAAACTCGGCCTTATATGATGTTTCTGTTCGTCGCCCCACATCTTTGCACTTAGGCTTCCTTCAGACCCTACCTCGCGGTAACGCCCTTGCCATCGGCTAGTAATTTATGTTACGTTTCACAACGTTACATGGAACACTTACAGGGGACTTTAACCCCATTAGTTCACGCCCATGCCGGGCGTACACAAGGCGATGCAAGGGACAAGCGGGCAGCGCGATTTTCTGAAACTCAGCCTTGCAATCAAGTTCACAAATTAATCAAAGCTCAGTGCTGTAAATCCCGCTTGCCCCTGAGCTTGAACGTTCTTTGTAGAAATCAAACTAAGAAGAAAATAGAATGGATTGGTAGGTTAAATAAACAGTGATTGAGAATCAAACATTGCGCATTGTATTCGCATGCGCTACCATATTCGTATGATTGTTACATTAGATACAAATACGCTACTGGCTGCTTTACTCAGTCAAGCTGGAGCTTCCCATCTCATCTTTAGACTTATTCTTGAAGAGAAATTGAAATTAGCAATAACAACTCCTGTTCTCTTTGAATACGAAGATGTTTTAAAAAGAAAAAAGATACTCAAAAAAATAGCTCTTTCAACCGAACAGATTGAAGATGTTTTGGATTTGTTGGTACTACTTGCAGATAAACGCTCGATTTACTACCGCCTACGTCCCAACCTGCTTGATGAAAATGATAATTTATTCGTTGAATGTGCATTTACGAGCAACAGCCAATATTTGATAACTTCAAATACCAAGGACTTTCACTTTGGTAGACTGAAAAGTCATCCATTCAAAGTGGTAACTCCTGGAGAATTTTATTACCTCTGGAGGTGTGATCATGAATAAAACACAAGTTGTTACTTTAAGGGTTCCAGCTGAGCTGAAAATCCGTTTAGCACATGAAGCTAAAACTCAAGGTGTTTCTTTAAATAATCTAGCCAACTACTTTTTGACAACACAATTGAGCCAACTTGAAGCATTGTCTATCGTAGAATCTAGAATATCAAAGAAAAACATTTCTACACTTAAAGCAAAAGTTACCAAAATACTAAATGCGGTACCCAAAAAACAGACAGTACCGGAGTGGGATACTGTCAAAGTATAAATCAGAGAACGAATAAGGTTAGATTGTGAGAGCGAAGCGAACCACAATCTGAACCGTTTGTTGGACAAGCCCGGTCTAGCCTATGCAGGGTCATACTAAATAGAAAACATCTTTTTTAGAATACCCCTATTCTGTCAAAATGAAATTCTTGTTGTGGTTGGTTTTGGTATTGCCGAGGTTAGTTCTCGCATTTCTCTGATTAATGATGTTTTATAGCCGTAAATGAGGCAATTTTAAGCACAACTCTCCTGTGATTTTGAGGAATAGCCAATTTCGCCGCCTATCTTCCTGCAACTCACATAGCAAACAACTCCTTTAGGTGTTGGAATTCTCTTGCCTGCTGTACTTTAAAAGCTGGAATCATCGTGCCTACGATTTTCATCTTCCTACCGCAGGAAAAGCAGGTGATACCTGCTCGCTTAACTGATTGCAGACACATTTTCACCGGATTAACATGCAATATCAACTGAAGTAATTTGATCAGATTCTTAGAACAGGGATGGAGAAACCCATAGCTCCTGACTCGTCGAAAGCCTTTGGGGAGAATATGGCGCAGGATCAGCCAGAGGAAATATTCCCCTGTCACAGTACGCAGGTGATAGCGTTTCTGCTTTGCATGAAAATATCGGAAGGTTACATGAGTATCAGTTGCGCTGACAATATCCTTTTCTTGTATCACACCTCTATAGAGATACCTCCCCAGATACACGAGAGCTTTGTCACCTTTGCCTACATGTCTGCAATCGACCACCCACTTTGAGGGACATTGTGCAGGAATCCGCAGGTTATGGTCAACTGCTGTTTTAAGAAGAAGAGCCCGGAATACTTTGGGCAGGGTAAAGGTGATCAAAAAATATTCTACAGGCAATAGTTTCTTAAGTTGATTTTCAATCCATCGGTGACTCTCGTGATTCTGGCAATACGGCAGTTCCTGTGACCACTGCGTATTCCACTGAATCTGGACGCTCATTCCACGTGAATTCGGACACAGGGATAAACACTCTTAACTACAAGGGCTACACAGCAAAAACAGAGCTTAATAATCACTTGTTAGAGATTCTCTGTTTCAAGTTAAATGTGATTATTACAACAACTTATCGGTGTTCTGACATTATTGCACAGCAGAGAACTTTTATTTAAGTATATGACTTATAAAACATGAAAGAACAACAGAAATTGACTGATACAAAGGTGGTGGCCTGACCGTAAAACTTTCTCACCAGAGTGTACACTATAAATTTGAAGGTGAAAAAGGGTTAGGAATTTTAAAAGTCGAAAACTATAACGAGTCAGAACAAGGTGTTCGTACTGGGAATGCAATGTATCCTCATAGTGGTTTTCTTCCTTTTTCTAAAAACTACAGCTGATGTTATTAGGCATATCGCTGAACATGCATTTAACAAGAAATCGCCAAAAAAGATTTGTTTTGACCATTCTGATTTGATATACTAATTGCACATATACAACAAACACAAGGAAATAACATGTGCAATAGTAAAGACTTAGATATCGACCTCCGCCAAATGATCATGGCCATCGAAACATCCGTATCACTGGTGGGGATGAATGACACAAACCATGGAAAACGAGTCGGCTATATCGCCAGTCAACTAGCCCATCAGCTTGGTTTCACTGAAGAGGATATCCAATTTTCATTTGATCTCGGTTTATTGCATGATTGTGGAGTCTCTGCTGAACAAATGCACTCTAACCTTGTGAATCATTTCGATTGGAGTGAAGCAAATATACATTGTGAAATTGGCTATCGATTATTGAAGGACTTCTTACCGTTATCTGTTTTTGCATTACCTATCCTCTATCACCACACTCCTTGGGAAAACTTAAAACACAAAAAGATCAGCACACATGACATAACAATGGCGAACCTCATTTTTATTTCAGATCGTATTGACGTTATGGCGGCAAGCCACTACGGAAATGATATTTTACTCGCAAGAGATGGGATCGTCGGAGCAATTTCTGGTAATGCAGGTACCTACTTCAACCCCTTGTTTGTTGATACCTTTAAGGAAGTGGAAAAATCCGAAGCCTTCTGGATTGCGCTAGAGGATCGCCATATCACCCGTTACACCTGGGATATGGGACAATTTAAAACGAGCCAGCCATTAAGTATCTCTCAACTTAAACAGTTGTCACTGATTATGGCATACATCGTTGATCAAAAAAGTCCTTTTACTGCCGAACACTCAACAAGGGTTGCCTGCCTAGCACAATATATTGCAAAAAGCTTTGGGTTATCCAGTGAACAATCAGATAAAATTGAAATAGCAGGTTTATTACATGACCTTGGGAAGCTCCATACCCCGGACAGTATACTTGAAAAACCTGGAGGCCTAAGTGACATTGAACGATCCATTATTAATCAGCACAGTTACGAAACTTTTGAAATCTTGCGTCAGATTAAAGGACTTGGTGAGATTGCCCGCTGGGCTGCATACCATCACGAAGGGCTTAATGGAGGCGGTTATCCATTCCACCCAAACCAGAACGATATCAGTATTGAAGCAAGAATAATTGCTGTGGCAGATGTTTTTCAAGCACTTGTACAGGACAGGCCATACCGTAAAGGAATGCTATTGGACAAGGTAATTTCAATTTTAGACGAGTGTGTGCTCAGCGAGAAATTTGATCCAACCATAGTTGAACATGTGAAAAACAACAAAGATAAATGTTTTGATATTGCAAAAGGAACCTGTAAGGAATACAGCCTGAATCTGACAGATATATTTACCTTATAGCTTCACTACTACAGATAAATATTTCAGGAAACAAATTGCACCGGAGATTTCTTCCAGTCCTCTACCACAATAAATACACCTCACAGTATAGTGTCCTTTTTTTTATTAACCTTCTTCACTGAAATTTCCTCAACTTTTCAATTTCGGTTGTAGTATAAGTTTTAGTCATCTTATTATGCATAAAAAAGCTCCCTTCTCCCTTTAGGATAAACTCTCAACACCCCAAACATTTTACTGTGAAAAATAAAGAACAATCCACATTTAAATCGGCTGAAATTCTGCTCCTTTCCTTCTGCCATTTCGTCCACGACGTATACTCATCTTTCCTGGCACCCCTTTTGCCTCTGCTTATTGAAAAGCTTTCCATGTCGTTGACTCAGGCTGGTTTTTTGTCAGCTGTTATGCAATTACCCGCTCTGATGAATCCTTTTATTGGGATGTTAGCAGATCGGGCAAGTCTACGATATTTTGTTATCCTTGCTCCAATGATGACCGCCATCCCCATGAGCCTCATCGGTATGGCCCCCACATACGGAGTACTGCTACTCCTGCTCTTTCTTGCGGGAATCAGTATTGCCATGTTTCATGTGCCAGCCCCGGTAATGATCGCCCGCATGGCTGGGTCGAAGAAAGGCAGAGGAATGAGCTTCTTTATGACTGGTGGTGAGCTTGCTCGTACAGTTGGCCCACTAACCGCAGTTGGTGCTGTATCGCTGATGGGACTTGAAGGTTTTTGGCCAATCATGGTTGTCGGGATTGCGGCATCTGGCTGGCTCTATATAAAATTTAAAGATATCGACCTGTCTTTCCATAAAAGTGGTCAAAAAACTTCCATCCTGAGCACTTTTAAAAATATGCGTCACATCCTGACACCCCTCATATTCATACTTCTGGCGAGAAGTTTTATGCATGGCTCCATGACCGCCTTTTTACCACTCTTCGTCAAAGAACAGAGCGGCAATATATGGCTAGGTGGCATGGCTCTAATGCTATTTGAAGCTGCAGGTGTGGTTGGTGTCTTAACGGCCGGGTCACTTAGTGATTACCTGGGTCGAAGACGAATGCTGCTTATCTCACTTGTGGGCGCCCCTTTAAGTGTTCTCCTCTTTGTGGTGAGCGATGACTGGCTTCGAATGTTATCCCTGCTCAGTTGTGGATTTATGCTTCTCTCCACCACTCCTGTCATGCTTGCTTTAATCCAGGAACATGCAGGAGACAGTCCAGCTGCTGCCAATGGAATATTTATGATGATAGCCTTTATGGCACGCGCATCCGTCGTAGTTGTCATTGGAATGATTGCAGATAACAGTGGATTACAAACCGCCTACCTTATCAGTGCCGGAGCAGGACTTGTTGGAATCCCATTTATATTCATGCTCCCCGGGCATGCTAAAACCTGAAAATAATAAGTGAATTTTCTTTAATTTGGGAAAATATGCATTAAAGTATTATTTGAGACTGACAAGCTAGTGACTCAAATCATCTGGAACTGAATATGGAATTTAAAGACTATTACACAATTCTGGGCATTGATCGAAATGCCACTCAGGATGAAGTAAAACGTGGCTATCGAAAGCTTGCCCGTAAATTTCATCCAGACATCAATAAAGAAGAAACTGCAGAACAGCGTTTCAAAGAAATTGGTGAAGCCTACGAAGTTTTACAGGATGTTGAAAAGCGAGCCGCTTATGACAAGTTCGGTAAGGACTGGAAAGCCGGTCAGGATTTCAATCCACCACCAGATTGGGACAATGGTTTTGAATTCAATGGCGGCGGATACACAGAAAACGACGCTTCTCAATTCAGCGACTTCTTTGAATCTCTTTTTGGTACGCAGGGTGGAGGTAGAGCAGCACAACAGGGGCCATTTAGAGGCCAGCATCCCCACTACTCTGGCAATGGACAGGATCTACACGCTAAGATTGTGATAAGTCTTGAGGACAGCTACCATGGAAGCAAACAATCATTAACATTGCAGCGCCCGGTTGTTGATGATTCAGGGCACGTTATCACTCATCCACACACCTTGCAGGTTTCCATCCCCAAAGGAATCACTGAAGGCCAACAGATCAGATTGTCTGGTCAAGGTGCTGAAGGAATGGGCGGTGGGAATAACGGTGATTTATTTCTGGAAGTTGCCTTTGGCGCGCATTCTCATTTTATTCCTGACAAACGGGACATTATGCTCACCCTTCCAATTGCACCATGGGAAGCGGCACTTGGAGCTTCTGTCCCCGTTCCAACACTTGGTGGAACCGTTGAATTGAAAATACCACCAAACTCACAAACAGGGAAGAAACTACGACTAAAAGGCAGAGGTCTCTGCTCCGCAAAGTTGAGCGGTGACCAGTATGTTACCCTTGCCATTATGGTTCCAAAACCAGTCACCGATAAAGACACTGAGATTTACACCAATATGAAAAAAGCGATGT
Organism: Desulfocapsa sp.; assembly: GCA_030635405.1. The sequence goes on along the minus strand of DAOVZA010000009.1, from coordinate 7,689 downwards.
CCTTTAACCCGCGCAGCCACCTTGGAGTATAACCATGACAACCGAACTCCAGTGCACTATTATTGATGATACCTGTGAATACAGCCTTCGAGAACTCTGCTCACTCTGTAAAGTTCACGCCCAGTTTATCCAGGATTTAATCGACGAGGGTATCCTTTCGCCACATGGACAAAATGCAACAGAATGGCGTTTTGCGGCAATTGAAATTAAACGAATCCAGGTATCCATTCGTCTTCAACAGGATCTGCGTATAAATCTTCCCGGTACTGCACTTGCACTCGATTTACTCGATGAAATAGAGCAACTCAGACGCAGCAAATCACATCTGGAACACCTTTACGCCCTTGATAAATAGAACCGATATTTTTTTGTACTAGATAAAGGCCTAAAGTATATCATATTAAAAAAATTGACAAACAGCCGGACATGACTACATTTTTTGCTGATTACAATATTCTTTATTTTCAATAGGAGACTGCTATGAAAAATACTTTATTTCTCCCTGTTATTTTAAGCCTAAGCCTTTTTTTATCTTCCTGTGCCGATGGTCCCAATAAAGCAGGAATTGGTGCTTATGGTGGTGCCGCCGGTGGTGCAATAATTGGTCAAGCTATTGGCCACAACACTGAAGCCACCCTTATAGGCGCTGCTGTGGGAACCATGCTTGGTTACATTATTGGCAATGAAATGGACAAGTACGACAGAGAACAACTCAATCATGTATATGAGAGAGGAGTCTCACAACAGACCAGTGCCTGGCGAAATCCGGACACCGGACATCAGTTTCAGGTAACTCCACAACCAGTTCAAGCGGATCCACAGACAAATCGTCCCTGTCGGCAAGCTGAAATTCAGACCATAATCGATGGTAAAGTTGAAACCGCTTACACCACCGCATGTCGTGACGATTACGGCCGCTGGCAGCTGCAGAACTAATATGTATAAAGGCAGCATCACAATACCCACCAGTCAGCATATGCACCTCGTCGACATCACGACTGAGGTGCAAAGCCAGATCACAAAAACTGGTATTGAAGAAGGTATCTGTTACCTTTTCAACCCTCACACCACAGCAGGGCTAACCATCAACGAAGGGGCAGATCCCGACGTACGAACAGATATAATTAAAGGCTTGAAAGAAATTGTCCCCATGGAGTATCCTTTCAAACATATGGAGGGAAACTCTCCCTCTCATATCATGGCCTCGTTAATGGGGTCATCCCTGACCATTATAGTGAGCAATAAAATACTTCAGCTTGGTACCTGGCAGGCTATCTATTTCTGTGAGTTTGATGGCCCGAGAACCAGGAAAATACAATGGCAGATACTTGCCACCGATTAATTTATTCCGATTTGTAAAAACCAATGGATATTGACCCTCATCAAATGTGTTTTGGCCTCAGCCTTGAGCTTGACCGTGAATCAATCAGTACCTTTTTACAACTCATTGGCCGACCAGCACTTGCCAAAACTCTGGCGAGCCGCCTATCAAATGATGAAGTTCAGGACCTTGTTCATTATCTAACCGGTGTTCTCAAAAACAATATGACTGAAGATGAATACCATGAACTGTTCCTCCTCGAACAGTCTCCCCATACCCATAAATAAACCAACTAAAAAACCATGGCACACGATATCCTATATGACCTACGCAGCTTCGTTGAATTACTGCGACGCGAAAATCAGCTTCTTGTTATAGACGAAGAAGTTGACCCAAATCTTGAAATTGCAGAGATCCATCGCCGTGTCATTGAACGCAAAGGCCCTGCACTTCTCTTTACCAAGGTCAAAGGGAGTTCTTTTCCTGTTGTTACAAACCTTTTTGGAACAGCAAAAAGATTGGAACTTGCATTTGGTTCAAGACCTCAGCAGTTTGTTCAGGATCTTGTGAATCTTACTGAATCGATTATGCCGCTCAAAGCCAAAAAACTTTGGGATAATCGTAATCTGTTTATGGATGGTCTCAAGATTGGACTTAAAGAAAAAAAATACGGACCGATCCTTGAAAACTGTCAGTCACCACCTCGTCTAAGCAGTCTTCCCATGCTCACCTCATGGCACAGTGATGGCGGTGCTTTTGTTACTCTTCCGCTTGTCTACACAGAACATCCAGGTGGTAAGGGGCATAATCTTGGAATGTATCGCATTCAACGCCATGATGAGACCACAACCGGTATTCACTGGCAAATCCATAAGGGAGGCGGATATCATTATCATGAAGCAGAAAAACTGAACCAGCCACTCCCCATGACGCTGTATATTGGCGGTCCCCCTGCTTTAATGCTTTCTGCTATTGCCCCGTTACCTGAAGATATTCCGGAACTCATGCTGACATCTTTGCTGATTGGCAAAAAACTCGACATGACTGCTGACCCAAAAGGTGGTCATAGGCTGGTTGCCAATGCTGAATTTGCCGTGAAAGGAATTGTTCCACCTCATCTCCGTCAGCCGGAAGGCCCATTTGGAGATCATTACGGCTACAACTCTTTACAGCATGATTATCCTGTTTTTCAAGCCTCTCACCTTTACCACCGTAATAATGCTATCTACCCTGCAACAATTGTTGGTCGTCCAAAGCAAGAGGATTATTTTATAGGTGACTTCCTTCAGGACCTACTCTCACCACTTTTCCCTCTTGTTATGAAGGGCGTTCGTGAGCTAAAAACATTTGGTGAAACTGGTTTTCATTGTCTTGCGGCTGCACGTGTTGCAGATCGTTACCCTCGTGAGGCTTTTGCATGCGGACTGCGCATTCTTGGAGAGGGACAACTCTCTCTCACAAAATTCTTAATACTCACCGATGGCGATATCGATATCACTGATTTCCCAAAACTCTGGACACATGTCCTTGAACGCATTCAATGGGACAGAGATCTTTTTGTCTTTGCAAATGTGTCACAGGATACTCTTGACTATACAGGCCCCTCAGTCAATAAAGGCTCTAAGGCATTGATGATGGGACTTGGTAAAGAAAAAATACGAGAACTTCCCACTGATTTTTCAGGAAACCTTCCAACTCACTGTAAAAAAGTGAAAGCCTTTCTTCCGGGAACACTGGTACTACAGACGACTGGATACGAGCAAGAGCCTGATCTTGCAGAAATTATAGCTAAAGACCCAGCACTTAGTGACTGGCCCGCAATTCTTCTTGTGGACAACTGTGACGAAGCCACCTGTTCTGTGCAGGAATTTCTCTGGACATTCTTTACCAGATTTGAGCCCGCTGCCGATATCCATGGAGCAGCCACAAGTGTGCAACGGTTTCATGTTGGTCTCACTCCACCAATTGTCTTTGATTGCCGCATGAAACCCTGGTACACAGATGTACTTGAAGTAGATGAAGCCACTCGGAAGCTCGTTGATTCCCGCATTGATATACTTCTGCCCTCGCACCTTCGCTGATCATGGATAAACCAGTTCGGTTACAAAAGTTTCTTGCCATGGCAGGCATTGCTTCAAGAAGAAAGTCTGAGGAGTATATAGCTGCAGGGCGTGTGAAAGTTGACGGGAAAGTCATCACTGCCATGGGGCAGCAGATACTTCCAGGAAAACAGGCGGTACTCTTTGACAACAAAAAAGTTGAATCCAAGGAAGAGCATATATATATTCTCCTGAACAAACCTAAAGGGTATGTCACCACTCTCTCAGACCCTCAAGGGAGGCCCATTGTCACCTCATTACTACAAGGGATCAAAGAAAGAGTATTTCCAGTTGGAAGACTTGATCTCGATACCGAAGGAGCTCTTCTGCTCACCAATGATGGAGAACTCGCCCAAAGCATCCTTCACCCCAAATATGAAGTTTACAAAACGTATGAGGCTCAAATAAAGGGCTTTCCGTCTAAACATGCCCTCAGGTCTCTTGAAAAAGGCATCCTTTTAGACAAAAAGAAGACAGCACCCGCTAAAGTACGAATCAAACGAAGAAATAAAGGAAATACTATAATACTAATTACCATTCATGAGGGAAGAAAACGACAGGTTAAAAAAATGTTTCAAGAAGTCGGGAATCCTGTGCAATCCCTTAAACGCCTAGCTTATGGTAGCCTTGAACTTGACAATTTACCCCTTGGAAAATTCAAGATACTCCATCAAAACGATATAAAAAGGATTTTTTCCAAAAAAAACCCTTTACAAACTAAAAAATAGCTGATTAAATTTGGATAGTTACCGAAAAGATATATTAACAATTGGGATGGCTTCGCCTCCCCTTTATCTTTTTTAACGCGTTTAATTATGATTTACATTTATTAATCTTTTTTTGAACACGGCAGGAAATGCTGTGTTTGCTAGAATGCACAGGAGCAAGGCATGAACAAATCTGAGTTAATTGAAGCATTATCTCAAGACATTGATCTTCCACACAGAGAAGCTGCAGCAATTACCAACACCATTATCGAAACCATGACAGAAGCACTGGCTCAAGGAGACAGTATTGAAATCAGAGGTTTTGGTAGCTTCGTCATCAAGAATTACGGCTCTTATGAAGGCCGCAATCCTAAAACTGGTGAAAAAATTAAAGTAAGGCCAAAGAAACTTCCCTTCTTCAAAGTTGGAAAAGACTTACGTGAGCAGGTGAACAAGGGTAAATAAAAACCCTGCCTCACCTCCTTAAGCAATCCCTCCAACAAGGTCATATATCTGAGCGTCGGTGATTCGTACCTGTACGATATCACCGGGGTTCGCTGTTCCATCATTTATATATACAATCCCATCTATATCAGGTGCCTGATAGACGGTTCGTCCCTCTAACAAAAGATCTGTTTCACTGCTCAAGCCTTCAACAAGAACCGGAATGGTTTGACCAATATACTTTTGCAATATTCCTTTTGATATCTCAGCCTGTAATGTAAGGATTCGTTCCATTCTCTCACGCTTAAGCTCCTCGGCACATTGTTTCTCAAAAAATTCTGATCTTGCGCCTTCTTCGTTGGTATAGGAGAAGACTCCTACATGGTCAATTTGATACTCTGTAAGAAAGTCCTCCATTTGCCGTATGTCTTCCTCTGTCTCTCCTGGAAAGCCAACCATCATAGTTGTCCGAAGGGCAATGTCAGGGACAGCTGAACGTATCTTGTCAATGAATTGACACAGGTCATCATACCCATAGCGACGATGCATGCTTTTTAAAATAGGATTAGAGACATGCTGGAAAGGAATATCCATATATGGCAGGATGCGTGTTTCACTACTCATGAGTTGAAACAGTTCATCCTTCACGCCCGATGGATAAAGATACATCAAACGTAACCAGGGAAAGGAAGTTTCTTTTAAAATACGTTCCAAAAGAGCCATGAGATGAGTTTGACCATCAAGATCATTACCATAGGCTGTAAGATCCTGAGCAATCAGAGATATTTCTTTTACGCCCGTTGCTTCAAGCTGGTGGATTTCTAAAATAATATCCGCAATGTCTCTTGACCGAAGATCACCTCTGATTGAAGGAATCATACAATAGGTACAACGATTGTTACAGCCTTCAGTAATTTTAACTGAACTTCTAAAAAATGGGGTGGATAGTGTTCTAGGTAATGAGGCATTCATAAGAAAACGATCAGGACAATGGGATTTCTCAGTTTGTTTCCCATCAACCAGTTTTTGAAGGAGAGTTGCAATATCCCCAACACCTTCTGTTCCTACAAAAAGATCAACTTCTTCGAGATCTTTACTGAGATCAGCAAGATAACGCTGCACCAGACATCCTGTGACAACTAGAAATTGATTTGGAATAGCTTTCTTATATTGAGCCATCTCGAGAATGACTTCAAGTGCTTCCTCAACAGCTGGTTGGATAAAGCCACAAGTATTCACTATGAGCACTTCAGAAGTAGCAGGATCTTCATTCAGTTCCCAGCCACTCTCCTGAAGGATGCCAAGCATCACCTCTGAATCAACAAGATTTTTAGCGCACCCAAGACTTACAAGATGAAAGCTAGCCATAATCAATCTCCCTTAAAAACAGACAACGATGAAATCGTATTAATCAGTTGTTTTATTTGAGCTTTACTCTTTCTTTTAAACACTTTTCCTCCGAAACCTGGCCGCCAGTCGTCCTTCCAAAGTTCGTCTGATACCAGAAAGAGTCCGGCAAAATCGATATTTCTAAAACTAGCAACTGCGCAGAGTGCGGAATATTCCATATCCACTGCTGCAACATTATATTTCACGGCCAATGCCTGAAGCATTTTCCTTGATTCTCTAAAAGGCGCGTCCGTTGACCAAAAAGGCAAGGTGCCATCCAGATCAAAAACTGATTTCATATTATCTATCAAATGAGATGAGGGAATCAAAACATCATCACTTGTATAATATCTCGATGTTCCTTCTCCAGAATAGGCATTTCCACCAATCACACTATCTCCAATACGAAGATCTGCACTGATAGCACCACACCATCCAGCCATAATTATCTTAGTAGCACCAAGCACAATAAGTTTCTCAAAAACCATTGCAGCCATGGGGGCACCCACTGCTGGTCCAGCCACAAAGAAATCATTATCGGGGCTGACAACCAGACCTGAATGAAAGAGAAATCGCTGATCCCCGCCACGATCAATCAGAGTCTGCAGAGCAACTCTCGCCTCCGTTGGATTCACAAACAAAATTCCACATGACGGAATTGACTTTTCTCTCACCGCACGACTTGGATGAATAATTATATCATCTTGCATAGCACTTCCTATCCGTTATCCTAAACGCAAAAAGGCTGCAGATTACTCTGCAGCCTTTCACAAATCAATGATTTCCCCGTCACATCACGCGACGGACAAATCAAACTGAAGCTCAATTAGCCAATCAAAGGATTAGCATAAAGAAGGATCAGAGAAACAACCAGTCCGTAAATAGCACAGGACTCAGCAAGAGCCATACCGAGGATCATGAAAACCATCAATTTAGGCTGTACTTCTGGGTTACGAGCAAGACCCATGGTAGCACCCTGTCCAACATTACCAATACCAATACCAGCACCGAGTCCAGCAAGTCCAATTGAAAGTCCTGCACCAATACATACGAGTCCGAGCATCAAAGCTTCATTTTCCATTGTAATTCTCCTTAAAAAGTTTTTGTGTTTTGGCCTTCTTCTAAACTATATAATTTTTATATTACTTATTTCGTTACTTACTACCTGTAAATCAATGCGCGTGCTCTTGAGCCTGACCGAAGTAAACAACGGTGAGCAGAACAAAAACCATGGCTTGAACCAGAGACACAAGCACACCAAGCAGCATAATTGGAAGTGGCGCAAAATACGCACCAGCAAGCATAAAGAGGATACCCAAAAGAGTCTCTTTAGCCATGATGTTACCGAAAAGACGAATGGAGAGTGAAAGCAGACGAGCAATATTACTAATAAGCTCGATGGGCAGCATCAACGGAATAAGAACCGGGATGGGGCCGAGGAAATGTTTAACATATCCCATACCATGGGCACGAATACCAATGAGATGATGGGTAACCCAAACGATGATAGTTAATGCAAGGGTAGTATTGATTGATGAAGTTGGAGACATGAAACCGGGGATAAGACCAATAAGATTAGCCACTGCGATGTAGAGTGCAAAGGTAGCAATCATGGGGAACAATTGTTCCGTAAGTTTCTCGCCCATGTTAGCAGTAAAGAAATCATGCATTCCACCAATAAGCAGTTCCCAGAAGTTCTGTCCTTTACCAGGAATCATCTCAATGTTAC
>DAOVZA010000203.1 GCA_030635405.1 Desulfocapsa sp. | reverse complement strand
TCTCTGTGTGTTAGAGGCGTAATTGCCTCAGTTATATTTTACCACAAAAAAGATTAACTTATACATATAAATGGTGGAGGCGGCGGGAGTCGAACCCGCGTCCAAAAATGCTCCCCTCTCGTATCTACATGCTTAGTTCCGGGCTTTAAGTTTCGCGTCAGGGGCCCCGCCGGAACCAGAGTAAAATGACGCTGTTCTGCTATTGCGTATTCGCAAGCCGGCAGACGCAGCAAGAGAACCAGCCCGTTGAGTCGGCGCTCCGATCCAGTCTTACGGGCAAAGACTGGGGGAACGGCACAGCAGTCTAAGCTGCCAGTGCGGTGTTATAATCGTCTGCGATTATAATAAAGTACCATCGGTTTTACGAGCAGACAGAAAGCTCGGCATGCAACGTAAAGCTTACACATCCTTGTCGAATCCGTTTCGCCCCCATAGTTATAAAATGTTCATCAGCACTCCATTTTCGTCCGTTTGAGTATTGCCGCATAGCTATACTATTGCGTCAATACTCAAACGAACGAACCTGAAGCACTGCTAAACATTTTTATTAAGTACCGTTGTTTTGTAATTTTAGCCAACTTCGTTATGACGCATCGCACGTTGTAATTCACGGTTACTCTGCTTTTCTTTCAGAGAAGCCCGCTTATCATATTGCTTTTTACCACGTGCAAGGCCAAGCTCAATTTTGGCTTTTCCATTGCCTATAAAATAAATCTTCAAAGGGATGAGCGAAAGTCCCTTTTCCTTTAATTTTCCTGTCAGCTTACGCAGTTCTCTTCTATGGAGCAGGAGCTTGCGCAGGCGCATGGGCTCATTGGGATTATGAGTAGCAAAGCTATACATGGAAATATGGACATTATGAAGGTATAACTCACCACGAGAATCAATCTGGGCATAGCCATCACGAAGATTAGCCTTTCCGGCCCGCAATGACTTAACCTCAGGTCCGCGCAAAACCATTCCCGCCTCATATCTGGTGTCGATATGATAGTCATGGAAAGCCTTTTTGTTTTTGCAGACAATTTTGACTGCTTTGTCCGAACCCTTATTTCCCATTGTTCCGTCTTTATTCAGCGGTTACCCGCATTGCTTCTTCGTAGGTTGTAATTCCCGCTTTTACCTTTTCCCAAGCGTCTTCCCGTAAGGTAGTCATTCCCTCACGGATTGCAAGTTGTCTTATCTCTTCGGTACTCTTTCCGGCAGTTACCATCTTTTTCATCTGTTCTGAGAATGGGAAAATCTCAAAAATCCCGCATCTTCCTTTGTAACCGGTTCCTCTGCACTTTCTACATCCCTTTCCTCTTGAAAGTGTATAGGTGTTTTTTTCCGCAACTGGAAATCCAAGTTTGATGAGTTGTGATCCCTCAATATCAAAGGTTTCTTTACAGTCAAGGCAAATTGTTCGGACCAGTCGCTGGGCAAGAGAGCCAAGTAGGGTCGAAGATATAAGAAATGGTTCCAGTCCCAGATCTCTTAAGCGTACAATGGAGGAAACCGCATCATTGGTATGCAGGGTCGAGAAGACAAGGTGGCCTGTCATGGCTGCCTGCACGGCATGAGAAGCGGTGTCAAGATCACGAATTTCACCTATCATGATAACATCCGGATCCTGGCGCAGGATGTTTCTCAGAATAGTAGAAAAAGTGATGCCAATAAGTGGTTGCACAGAAATCTGGTTAAAGGCTTCGTACACCATTTCCACAGGGTCTTCCACTGTTACAATGTTCCTTTCTGGTGTCGCGATCTTTTCCAGTGTGGAATAGAGCGTTGTTGATTTTCCTGATCCAGTGGGGCCTGTTACAAGTACGATGCCATGTGGAGACTCGACGAAGGAGTTGTATACAATACGGTCTCGTTTGGAGAAACCAAGTTTGTTCAGATCCTGAAAAATCACATCCGGATCAAGAATACGCATAACAACTTTTTCACCAAAGGCGACGGGAACAGTTGAGACACGAACTTCTGCTTCTTTGTCTCCGCTAAGGGAAAGTTTGATACGACCATCCTGTGGCCTTCGTTTTTCGGCAATATCGAGGCGACTCAAGAATTTAATACGAGCAACAATCGCAGCGTGAACAGCTTTAGGAAGATTGTAAATGGTGTGTAGCGCTCCGTCTATTCGAAAACGGATCATGCAGTTGTCACGTTTAGGCTCTACATGGATATCACTGGCATTCTGATCCAGTGCATAGTTGAAGAGGTGATTGACTGCCGATTTAATATGCTGATCGGATGAAGAGATTTCCTTTGAAGAAGATATTTTAACAAACTGTTCAAGATTGCCGATATCAACAGATCCACCAACACCAGGGCCACTGAACTGGTCTTCTGCAGCACTGATTGAATGCTGAAAACCAAAAAACTCGGCCAAAATCTTTTTGATATCAGATTTTGGTGTGAGGTAGGGTTTTATTTTAACCTGATTGGCCTGTTCTATATCCTTTAAAACTGTTGTGTTATCAGGATGGTACATAGCGACTTCCAGAATGCCATTTTGAAAATTAAAGGGAAGCAGCAGGTGGCTGATAGCAAAGTTTCTGGGGATGGTTTTGGTGACAACATCCATATCCAAGTTGAGTGGATCAAGCTTTTTAAATGGAATACCGCAGGACTGGCTGACCGCTTTTATAATAATATCTTCATCAAGGGGAGTGTCTTTTTTCCCATTGATGTCGAGTTTAAACGAAACAATAACATCAACAAGATCAGGAAAACTTTTATCCAGTTTTCTATCTGTGCCAAATTTTTTCAGGAGCTTCTGGCGCTGTTTTCCCTTTTCAAGGGTAATGAATTGTCTTTGTTTTGGGGTGATTAACCCTTTTTCACTGAGAATATCGAGTAAAGCATCGCTGTTAAGTAGTGCCATTTAACGCTCACAGATTGGGTGTTAGTACCTTAAAAAGTCATTTCATGTTTTATCCGGTATTCTGTCCTTTTTTCCGTACTTTATCAAGAAGAAAACAGCGTGCATGGCTGACCGATAAGCTTGGTATCAGCAAATTAACCACATTCGCATAAACTGTATCTTTTAACTCTGACAGCTATCTGGTATAAATGTGAGCAAGATCTTCGTAGGTACATTTTCTAATCCAGCATGAACAACAATCATATTCAGGGACTATTTATGTCATCGACTATCAGCCAGTTATATCGGAAAACCAGCGAGAACAGGGAATACTGTTTTAATATCGAATCCAATCGTCCTTTAACTCCGGAAGAACAGAGTCGACTCCAGTTTATTTTGGCCGATGGCTTTCTGGCAGATTCTGTGACAGTACAACCCTTACTGACGGGTGATCGGGTGGTGGAAATGGGGCCAAGGCTCAATTTTGCTACGGCCTGGTCCTCAAACATGGTTTCAATCTGCAAGGCAACCGGTCTTGAGTGTGTTTCAAGGGTGGAACGATCCCGAAGATATCTGGTGGATGAGAATCAGGATCTTGAAGGATTTGTTCAGGACAACCATGATCGGATGACTGAATGTCCCTATCCGGAAGCACTTTCCACCTTTGAAACGGGGATTGAGCCCGAAGCTGTTTATGATGTTGATATGAAGAGTGGTGGGCCGGATTCACTTCTTGAAATTCCAGGTATTTCCATGGATGAGCGTGATCGTGATTTCTATTACGATTACTTTGTGAAAAAGCATGATCGTAATCCCACCATTGTTGAGATCATGGATCTGAATAATGCAAATTCAGAGCATTCACGGCACGGGTTTTTTCGGGGTAATCAGATAATTGATGGTGAAAAACAGGATGAGACCCTTTTTGATCTGGTAATCGAAACCTTAAAGAAAAATCCCAAGGGCAGTCTGGTAGCTTTTAAGGATAACTCAAGTGTGGTTGCCGGACACGATATACATACAATAATGCCATCGGAACCGGGGCTGCCTGGTCCTTTGAGTGAAAGTGATGCCTGCTACCATATTCTACTTACTGCTGAAACACATAATTTCCCCACGGGTGTTGCGCCTTTTCCCGGTGCTGAAACGGGGGCTGGCGGTCGAATCCGAGACGTCCAGGGGACAGGAAAGGGTGGTTTTGTAATAGCAGGAACAACTGGTTACTGTGTGGCAAACCTTCATATACCCGGTTACACACTTCCGTGGGAGAACAGCTACCAGTGCCCTGAAAATCTGGCATCGGCACTTGATATTGAAATCGAGGCCAGCAATGGTGCCTCTGATTATGGCAATAAGTTTGGCGAGCCCATGATTCAGGGTTTTACCCGTTCCTTTGATTTGCGTCTTGAAAATGGAGAGCGCTGGGGATTTTTGAAACCTATTATGTTCACCGGCGGTATCGGCCAGATTGATGACAGACATACCGATAAGGACAAAGAAAAGAAGGGAATGAAGATTGTTCAGGTGGGTGGCCCTGCCTACCGGGTTGGTTTCGGCGGTGGTGCTGCATCTTCCATGCTTCAGGGCGAGAACGCCTCGGAGCTTGATTTCAACGCCGTGCAGCGAGGTGATGCGGAAATGGAACAGAAGATGAACCGTGTCATCCGTGCCTGCAACGAGATGGGTGATAAGACCATAATCGATGTTATCCATGATCAGGGTGCTGGTGGGCCAGCGAACGTTTTAAAAGAGCTTGTTGAGCATTCCGGCGGATATATCGAAATTCGTAAAATGCGGGTGGGTGATCCCACCATGTCCGTACTTGAAATCTATGTGGCAGAGTATCAGGAACGAAATGGTTTTCTGATCAGCCCTGAAAATATCGAACAGTTTCAGGCTATCTGTGATCGTGAAAAGGTTGGCTGCGAGGTTCTTGGTGAAGTAACCGGAGACCTCCAGTTTGTGGTTCGTGATGAGCTTGATGGTTCAACTCCTGTGGATATCGATCTTTCAGAGTTACTCGGTGATATCCCGGTTAAAACATTTGAAGATACTCGTTTAAATCCGCAGTTGCAGCCATTGGAATTACCTGCTGATCTGAGTGTTGCCGATGCTCTTC
>DAOVZA010000275.1 GCA_030635405.1 Desulfocapsa sp. | reverse complement strand
CGTGAAGCAAAAGAATATAAGCACGAGTATGTCACAGTGGAGCATATGCTCTATGGCCTGCTCCACGATGAGTTGACAAGTTATATAATTAAGGAATGCGGTGGATCAACCGACAATCTGAAAAATCGTCTGGTGGCATTCTTTTCCGGCTAACTTCCCGTTCACAGCCCCCAGGTTCAGGGTGAACCAGCTCAGACCGTCGCCTTTAACCGTGTCTTGCAAAGAGCAGTTGCGCATGTACAGAGTTGTGGAAAAAAGGAAGTTGATAGTGGTGATGTGCTGGTCTCAATTTTTTCTGAAGCAGAATCCCATGCTGTCTTTTTCCTTGGTTCTGAAGGATTAGGCCGGATGTCAGTGGTGGAGTTTATTTCTCATTCATTGCCGGAAGGTCTGCAAAAAGAACCCCTGGCTCAAATGCCTGAGAATGGTGGCAAGGATAAGAAAGCTGATAAAGATGAAAAGATCCTCGAAGAATTTACGGTTAACTACGCACACGTTGCTGCAGAAGGGAAACTTGATCCTCTCATTGGGCGTAAAGTTGAAGTAAACAGAATGATGCAGGTGCTTTGCCGCCGCAAAAAGAATAATCCTTTGCTTGTTGGTGAGCCGAGTGTTGGTAAAACTGCCATTGCCGAAGGACTTGCTCTTCTTATTCATGCAGACAAGGAAGCCAGAGATAGCGGAAACAAAGCATTGGTTCCGGATTTACTTCAGGACGTGGAAATCTTTTTGCTTGATATGGGCAGTATGGTCGCAGGCACAAAGTATCGTGGTGATTTTGAGAAGCGGATTAAAGGAGTCATCTCTGCAATTGAACGTAAAGATAACGCTATCCTTTTTATCGATGAGATGCATACCATCGTTGGAGCAGGTGCCACCAGTGGTGGGTCCATGGATGCTTCCAATCTTTTAAAACCTGCTCTTCAGTCGGGCAGTCTACGCTGCATCGGTTCGACCACCTATGAAGAATATAAAAACCATATAGAGAAAGATCGTGCTCTGTCGCGTCGCTTTCAAAAGATTGATATTGAAGAGCCAACGGTTGCTGAAACCAAAAAAATTCTGCAAGGTCTGCTTTCACGCTATGAGGAGCATCATCTGGTCAGGTATTCAAAACCTGCCGTTTTGGCAACTGCGGAACTTGCCGACAGATATCTCAATGACAGATTTCTGCCCGATAAGGCCATCGATATTCTTGATGAAGTTGGTTCCGCCTTCCGTATGGCAGGAAAAATGGGCAAGGTTGTAAAGGTTCGTGATGTTGAAAATGTTGTCTCCCGCATGGCGCGGGTTCCTGCAAAAAGTGGGACGAGCTCCGAACTTTCTTCTTTGAAGGAACTCACTGCTTCTATGGAAAAGGTTATTTTTGGCCAGGATGAAGCAATTGAAGCCGTGGTAACTGCTGTTAAGCGATCTCGTGCTGGTCTTGGTAATCCTGAGAGCCCCACTGGAAGTTTTCTCTTTGCCGGCCCCACAGGAGTAGGCAAAACAGAGGTGGCAAGACAACTTGCAGCGCAGCTTTCAATTCATTTTGAGCGCTTTGACATGAGTGAGTACATGGAGAAACATGCCGTGGCAAGACTCATTGGAGCGCCTCCAGGGTATGTTGGTTTTGATCAGGGAGGATTGCTCACCGAGGCCATCCGAAAGCACCCCTATTCTGTATTGCTGCTTGATGAAATTGAAAAAGCACACCCTGATATATTTTCTATTTTACTGCAGGTGATGGATCATTCCACCCTTACTGATAACTCCGGAAGAAAGGCCGATTTCCGCAATGTCATCATTATTATGACTACAAATGCTGGAGCCAGAGAAATGTCAACGGCTCCCATTGGATTTGTTGCTGAAACCAAGGGACGTGAACAGAAGGCTCTGAAGAATTTGTTTGCTCCAGAATTTCGTAATCGGCTAGATGCCAGTATTTCCTTTGCAGCGCTTGATACCAAGGCTGTTGAAAAGGTAGTTGATAAACTGATGGCTGAGTTGCAGATTCAGCTTGCTGAGCGTAAAGTCGTCATTAATCTTACTTCTGCAGCACGAAGCTGGCTTGCTAAAACAGGCTATGAACCAGCCTATGGTGCTCGCCCCTTACGTCGTTTAATCCTCAAGGAAATTGGCGATGTACTCACCGATGAAATTCTCTTTGGTGAACTTGTCTCAGGAGGATCGGTAACAGTTGGAACCCGGAATAAGAAATTAACCTTTAGCTATAAGCAGGAAAAATAGGCTTCTTTATGTTTTCCGGAATGATAGAAGATCTAAAAAACGGAAAGCTACCGGATCCTGCTCTTGTGCGTGGTAGATGTCATGCCGCAGTAACCAAAAAACTGGCCTTTGTTCGTCTTCCTCCCACTTTCTGGGAAAATGACCCCAAGCGCAATCCCGTTTCAAGCCATCTGTTTTGGGCGGTCCTCCTATTAGGTGACCGGGATATGCTTGATATTGTAAAGGGGATAATCCTTATGGAACAGGCTGAAAGAGAGAATCTTTCCATGGAAGAATTTGCGGCGCAGAGTCTGGAGGATTTATATTCCCTGGCTCCTGATATGAAATTTAAACAGCTCTTGCAAAAGCAGACGGCAGATTGGAAGTAGTTAACGATGTATACTAAATATTTTGGGCTCAAGGGAAAACCCTTTTCATCCATACCGGATTTTCCCTATATCTATAAGAGTGAAATGCACAGGGAAGCCCTGGCCCATCTTCTGTGCGGAATTGGCAGTGATGATTGTTTTATCCTTGTGACAGGAGATCTGGGCACAGGAAAGACAACACTTTGCCGTTGTCTTCTTGATCAGGTACCAGTTGACACGGATGTGGCATTGCTATCAAAGGTTCCCCTTTCATCTCTTGAGTTACTTGAAGCAATCTGCTCTGAATTCGGAATTCCACAGGATAGTCGGGAAATAAGCGTAAAGCTCTACGCCGATAAGTTGATGGCATTTCTTGTCAGGTCTCATTCAAATGGGAAAAATGCCGCTCTTCTGATTGATGAAGCACAAAATTTAAGCCTCGAATTGTTGGATCAGCTCTATTTCTGGGCTAATCTTGAGACGAATAATAAGAAATTATTGAAGATAGTACTTCTTGGGCAACCCGAACTGGGGCAGATAGTACAACAGCCAGGAACCTCTCAAATACAAGAAGTTATAACTTCAAAGTACCATCTTCTTCCCCTTGATGAGGAAAACAGTTTTGCCTACGTCAAACATCGTCTGGCTGCAGCCGGAGGAGAGGAACAAGTTTTTTCAAAGGATGCTCTGGCACATATCTTTGAACTCAGCGAAGGTGTACCGCGTCGTATTGATGTTTTGTGTGATCGGGCCCTGCTTGAAACCTATCAGGAACAGAAGTATTTCGTAACTTCAAGTATTGTTGATAGCGCTGCCCAGGAAGAACTTGGACGTTTAGGAGAAAAACAGATTGCCACAACACCGAAACGGTCAGTGACGAAATTGCTTCTGCTTGCATGTCTGGTTTTAATAGGTGTTGGTGGTGTCTCGTACTATCGGAATAGCCAAGATACTACTCCTGTAATAGCGAATGTCCCTCTAAAAGCTGAAGAACAAAGTGTTGTGGCTATGGAGAGTACAACGATTCAGGGAAGTGTGGTGGAAGAATCCAAAACAGTATTGCCTCTAAAACAGAAGACAACTATTCGAATAATTCCTCTGGAGATAAATGATTGAAATTTAATTTTGAATATTCTGTAACTACCTCCGATTCCCCATTGGTCTTGTTTTGACTGCTTTGCTCGATTCACTGCTGCTCTGGTTTCAACAGCAACCTCAGCTTACCCAATTTGTCATAATTGGTGGCTGGAGTTTTTTCTGTGGTGTGCTTCTCGCCTCTTTTACCCTGTGGATTTTATTCCAGAAACAAAGCAATACGCTTCTTGCCAGACAGACAACCATGGATGCTGTAAAGAAACAGGCCT
>DAOVZA010000243.1 GCA_030635405.1 Desulfocapsa sp. | reverse complement strand
ACCAGCATATTGTTTACCATCACGGTTACTGGCAACGATGTCCGGACGCATTTTGCTGACATTTTTTCCAAATACTTCTGGCGAATGAACTCTTAAAAAAGCATTATTATCTGGAAGTACCCATCCAAATGTAGAAAAATACTTACTCTCCTGTTTCAGTATTTCTAAAAAAGGTAGAGAAAGACGAAGCAAATTAACTCGGTCCTGACGAGCAAAAGCCTGTACCATTGCCTCACGACTCTCTGAGCCTTTGACATTTACAAGACTTTCGATTCGTTTACGGTATTGACCGCTCTTTTGACTCTCTATTATTTGAGCAATTACCTGAACACTTCTAACCTTTTCACTGATATGTCGTTCAAGATTAACCCTGCAATTCTGCATCAAAAGAGAAATAAAGATTGCACAAATAATCGATATAAGCAGCATGACTGCTGCTATTACTTTCCATTTAGTATTCATCGTAAGTATCTTCGTTACATCAATATCTGAACACCATTCACGGCATCTAACTATCTAAACAGATATTATTTATGGGCTAGAGCAGCCCTGATTTTATCATTGAGTTCCTCAATGATAACTGGCTTCATAAGATATTCTCGGATACCTATTTTTTTTGCAAGATCCTCATTTAAACTCTCACTAAAACCTGTACAGAGAATAATCGGAATATCAGCTCTAATGGCAAGGAGTTCCTTTGCAAGCTCACCACCTGTCAGGTTCGGCATGGTCTGATCAGTAATCACAAGATCATAAAGGTTTGGCTGCATCTTGAACATTTTCAGTGCATCTAAGCTGTTCGTAACTGATTGTACACGATACCCACGACTTTCAAGAATCTCAGAAAGCATGTTGACTATCGTGACCTCATCATCAATTAAAAGAATACTCTCTGTACCTCTGATTGTACTACATTTATTTTCTTTCCTTCTGTTTTCAGACTTTGCAGAGGCAATGGGAAAATAAATTTTAAACGTTGTTCCATTTCCTAACTCACTATACACATTTATGTATCCATGATGACTGAGAACGATACCGTGCACCATGGCTAATCCCATACCTGTGCCTTTCCCTTGTTCTTTCGTGGTGAAATAAGGATCAAATATTCTGGCAAGAGTATTCTTATCCATACCAATTCCCGTATCGCTTATGGTCAGACAAGCTATTGCACCAGGGGACATCCCGTTTTTTATGAGGGCATCATCCTTTGAAAGATGATGCTCCTTTAAGCTTATTTCCAGGATACCACCATTCTTTTCCATTGCGTGACTGGCATTGGTGCCCAAATTCATAACGATTTGCTGAAATTGAGTCAGGTTAGATATAACTGCACCACATTTAGGGTCTATATCCTGTCTGATTTCAATGGTTGTTGGTAAAGAAGAACGAAGCAGCTTGACAGTTTCTTTTAGAATTGGTTGCAACTGAAGAGAATTCAACTCATTCTCCTGTTGACGACTAAATGTAAGGATCTGGTTGATAAGGTCTTTAGCCCTGTTACCAGCCTCATTAATAGCTTTAATGTCAGAATACAATTGATCGTTAGGGTCAATATGGACAAGAGCAAGTTCAGAATAACCCAAAATTGGTGTGAGCATATTATTAAAATCATGAGCTATACCACCTGCCAACGTGCCAATAGCCTCCATTTTCTGAGCCTGTCGCAGCTCTCTAAGAAGTTTCTTCTGTTTCTGTTCAGCATCGTCCCTATTTAAGGCTAGGGCGTAGAGATTACCAAGACGCTCAAGAACTTCGATATCTTTTTCCTGATAATCCATTGATGAATTAGCCACTGCAATCTGACCCAGCAATTTATCATTAAATAGAACTGGAATACTGAGATAACGATGGATTGTAACGTGGCCTTCCGGGCAACCTTCACTGTCTGGATGAGTGCCGGGGCTATTACTAAAAAAGGCCTCCTTGCTATTCAGGGACGCCCCCCAAAGATGTCCATAATGATCGTTTTCATCCAGAGAAAATTCAATTTTAACGTCATCTCCTTTTATCTGACACTGATCTCCCATCATTGATGATATCGTGGGTAAGACAAGACTTAATGTCTTTTTATCAATATAACCGACATATCCATGTTCACTATCAGTAAGTGTCTGAGCAAGGAGAAGAACTTCATCGCAAAGGTCTTCAATATCATCTGACTCAAGCATTATCTTTGATAAAACTGCAAGCGACTCGTTAATTAACAACTCTTTTTCAAGAGCCTTTTGGATGGCAACACGTTCCTTTACCTCGGCCTGCATGTTCCCCATGGTACCAAGTAGTTTAGTTGTCATTTCATTGAAAGCATGGGCAAGTTCGCTAATCTCATCATCCCCTCTTACTTCAGCCTGTACAGTCAAATCACCATCTTCTATCTTACGCGCTGTAATGGCGAGTTTTTGTAAAGGTCTGACAATATTTGCTACAACCGGAATCATCGCAAGAATTGCGATAACTAGCGTAAGAAGAGTACTCAATCCAATGATGACCAACATTTGTTGAGCCTGAGCCATTGCAAAATCTTTGTTCCATTCAGAAACGACATGAAGCTTCTGCTCACCAAGAATGATCTCGTGAACGCCAATTATGGCACTGCCATCAGCCAAAAGACCGGTACGATGTATATGATGACCTTGCTCATCTTGTTCTATAATCACCCTGGTACCACGCAAAACGACGGAAGGATTCTGATGGGCGACAACAAGTCCTTTATCATCTGTTATATAGCTCTGTTCACCCTGGCGAAGTTTTAGAGTTGAAAGAAGATCCCATACTCTTTTAAGTCGAATATCAGCCACAACAACGCCATTAACTTCACCCGTCTGAGGATCTACAAATGGAACGGAACAGGTCATATAGGGTTCGCCAGTATTGAGACGAAAACGAATTGGGCCAAAATAGAGTTTTTTGGTTTGTGATGGTTGTAGAAATTCTTCTTTAGTGGATCGGCTTTCTAAATTCTTTCTTATAACGAGCTGGGTTCGATTGACCAATACTAATTCATTTCCCAGTTGATCAAGGAGTGCTATTTCATCATAGGCTTTATTAAAGGCTATTAACTCATTGAGCACTTCATGTTGTTCGGCATGACTGAGACCACGGAGGCCATATACTGTACTTACAACCTCAACATGCTCAATCATTCCACGGATAAAATTATCAACTTCACCAGAAACGCGTAGAGCTGTTTCTTTGGTGATATCAATAGCATCCAGCCGTGCAGCTCTATAGCTTTTAACGGCTACAAAACTGCCAAGCAGAAGAATTGGTAAAATGGCCAACCCTATAAAACTAATGGTGAGTCTGGTGCGGATTTTACCAAACATATATCTACCTAATCCCTTATCACAATAGCTTGACGCAGAATACTGTTTGAGATATCAAGATTTATCTTTCGAGCGGTGTTTATGTTGATACAAGCCACAAATTCGGAGACTTCCACTGGAAGATCAGCAGGAGAAATACCTTTAAGTATTTGATCAGCCAACCGTGCTGCCTGAATACCGACATCAAAGGTACTAAACCCGTAGGACGAAAGACCTCCGGCCACAACACCTTCTCGTTGTGGAGTTGAGAGGGGAATCTGTTGATTAATGGCAATTTCACTAAAATGTGTGACATGGGTGGCCATCAGAGAATCAGTAGGCAGATAAATCGCATCAAATCCTTCTGGAAAATCATTTATAAATGCCACTATTTCCTGATTATTGTGTAAGGGCACAGGTACCAACTCAACTTCTAGTATTTCAGTGATCTTTCGAAGCTTTTTCAAGTTTAGATTTGGGCTTTTATCCTCTGAGTTATATGGAAAGCAAATACGTTTAATCGAAGGCTTCAACATTTTCAGAAATTCAAGCCTTTTAGGCTCCTGGTGAGAAAATGTAACACCAGTAATATTCCCACCTGGTTGTTTGAGACTTGCAACCAGACCACTTTTTACTGGGTTACTCACAGGGCCAAAAACCACTGGAACACCTGTGTCTGCAGTAATTTCTTTTGCTATTAAAGAAGCAGGAGTAGACATGGAAAAGATAAGATCCACCTCATTGGCAATAAGGCGCTGCCCTTCCTCAGTCAGCTTTTTCTTATCACTGATAGCCCCCTTATACAAAAACTTGACGTTTAGGCCTTCTTCATAACCAAGGTCTGCCATACCTTGCACAAATCCATCATAAGCTGACTCTGCAGCCGGGCTATAATTGATAATTCCAATTGTATATATTTTTGGATCCTGCCTCTGCTCACAAGAACATAGGGCAAGAAGAAGACAAGTAAGGACTAGGAAAGTATTTTTTATTGATATCATTTTAGGCAGTTGGCGGTTGTTTTCTACAGTCGAAAGTAAGCAAAATATT
>DAOVZA010000075.1 GCA_030635405.1 Desulfocapsa sp. | reverse complement strand
TTGAAAGCTTATCAGTGGTATTACGATACTCTTCAGATGCGATCAAATCTCGGATATAAACAACGGATCGATTGGGATTTGGTATTTCAATTCCAAGCGCAGCTTTACCAGGAACTGATCCAACCACACGCACAGATTGTGCTTTAAGCCCAAGTGCAAGATCATCAGCAAGTCCTGCTATTTTATTAATCTTCACACCTGCAGCAGGCGAATATTCATAGGTTGTAACCACTGGTCCGGGGGAGATCCCCACGACTTTACCAGAGACACCAAAATTCTTTAACTTCTGTTCAAGTTGCTTTGAAACCTGGTAATATATTTCTTTATCTACCTTTTCTTCCTGAGAGCTATTTTTTTCTAAGAGGCTAATGGGGGGAAGTCTCCAATCACCACGCGCCACTGGACGAGCTTCAAATTCATCATCCTCGGAAGTTTTTGGTGATTTTGCAAGTTCTCTGACCACTGGCACGCCAATAGATGGCCCTTGAGATTCGGTATTTTTTTCTCTCTTAATGCTTTTAAGAGGCTTTGGCGCAGAAGTATTTTTTGCTGAGCCTTTGGCCTCTTTCTTAGCTACTTTGTGAAGGACTCTCTTTTGATTTCCAGATACCAATGCGTTTTTCACCCCACCTACTATATTTTTGGTCATACGCCAGAAGAAGGCTCCAAGCTGGTACGGTGAAAACTGCGTCGCAAGCATGAGAGACACGATAAATATCAGAAACAGAAACAACACGGTCCCAGGTCCACCGACAAGTGACTTCATCACAGTAAAAATTGATTTGCCTACAATGCCACCTGCCTCGATAGGTGCTAAATCTTTTAAAGAGAGAGAAGAGAACAGGGCACAGGAAGACAGCACTGTACCTGTGATTCCAACAGTTATCTGAGGCAAACGCTCAAAGGACATGCGTGGGGAGAAAAAGAGAAAGGACAATAGAAGCAGAAGAGTAGCAAGAAGATATGCTCCCCACCCAGTTACTCCTGTAAGAAGCTGAGATACGAGCATCCCAACTTCACCGCCCCAACTCCCTTCACTTGTAAAATATGGTGAAATAAGACTTAAAAACAGAAAAAGAGATAGAAATATCCCAAAGACCGCAGTTGCTTCCTGTTTTAAGCCAGGTCGTGTTTTCTTGATGACTTGTGCCATTATCGTATCACTATGGGTTCAATAATTAAAAGGTCTAACATCAGACAGATCCAGAGAATGATCTAATCAGATTTACAGAAGAATACAAGATTTGAAGTAACAGCAGAGAGAAAAGTAATTCTGAAATGGGATAAAAAAAAGGAAAAGCGGACTACTTAGTTAGCCCAGATTTTATGGCATCAAGCACTCCGTTAACAAAGGATGGCGAATCACCAGCACCAAATCGCTTTGCTATCTCAACAGCTTCATTGATGGCAACTTCCGGCGGAACATCTTTGCAATAAATCATTTCATAAACAGCAATTCGCAAAACATTCCGATCTGTCACGTTGATGCGTTCCAAGCGCCAATTACTAGCATGTTTTGTGATGATATTATCTACATCATCACGCAATCTATAGATACCTTCCAGGAGTTCCACAGCATAGGGACGTGCTTTTTTCTGAACATCATACAATGAACAAAAGTCGACAAAACGATCTGACAGATTCTGAGTTACACCATCTTCAAACCCTTTAAAATCATCCTGAAAGAGAAACTGCAAAACAGCTTCACGAGATTTTCGACGCACGCCCATGGAATTTCACAAAAAGTTAATCGTTAAAAGAATAAAAAGTTACTACAAAAGGTACAATTTCAGTTCGTTACCTATTACTGAAATTTGCTCATCAAATTAGCCATCTCAATTGCTGCAATAGCCACATCCGAGCCCTTATTACCAGCTTTAGTACCTGAACGTTCAATGGCCTGTTCAATTGTTTCAGTGGTCAGCACACCAAAAATCACAGGTACCTCAGTATCAAGTCCTACCTGGGCAGATCCCTTGGACACTTCGTTGACGACAACATCAAAATGAGGAGTTGCACCACGAATCACAACACCAAGACAAATTATGGCATCATATTTCTGAGATTTTGCCATCTTCTTGGCAATAAGAGGAATTTCAAAAGCACCGGGAACTCTCACAACATCGATATCGTCACCTGAGGCACCCGATCTAAGCAAACTATCCATTGCACCTTCAAGAAGTTTCTCACAAATAAAGGAATTAAAACGGGCAACAATAATCCCAAATTTCTTCCCATCCGCTTTTAAATTACCTTCAATAAAATTCGCCATATTTTTCGATGTCCTTAATTACGTTGCTGAATTAGTTACTTTTGGAGTTAGTCGTTATCTACTTCAATCAAATGTCCCATTCGATCCCGCTTACATTCGAGATATTTTTTATTTTCGTCACTGGCTTCCATTTCAATGGGAAAACGATCGACAACTTCTATACCGTAGCCTTCAAGACCAATAATTTTCTTAGGATTATTTGTAAGCAAGCTCATCTTTCGTACGCCAAGATCACGTAAAATTTGAGCTCCGATACCATAATCACGAAGATCTGCCTTAAAACCAAGCTTGTGGTTAGCCTCGACGGTATCCATACCTCCGTCCTGTAGTGTGTAGGCCTTCAGTTTATTAACAAGACCAATACCCCGCCCTTCCTGGCGCATGTACAAGACAATACCAACTCCTTCCTGGTCTATCATTCGCATGGCCGCGTGCAGCTGATCGCCACAATCGCAACGAGCAGAACCAAAAACATCTCCGGTTAAACATTCGGAATGAACTCTTACAAGAACCTTTTTGTCCGGATCAATCTCTCCTTTAACAAAGGCAAGATGCTCAAAATTATCAACATCATTCTGATACACAACAGCTTTAAATTCACCAGCATGTTCAGTTGGAATTCTGGCCTCAGCTGCACGATGTACAAGAATATCTTCACGCAATCTATACGCAACAAGATCAGCGATGGTACAAATCTTCAGATCATGCTCTGCTGCAAATTTTTCAAGATCAGGCATCCGCGCCATGGTTCCATCTTCTTTCATGATTTCACAAATCACTCCGGCGGGAGTAAGACCTGCAAGACGGGAAAGATCTACAGACCCTTCAGTTTGCCCGAGGCGCACAAGAACTCCACCTTCACGGGCACGAAGAGGGAAGATGTGTCCGGGGCTGATAAGATCAGAGGGCTTTGCATCAGGCGCAACCGCTGCTTCAATCGTGCGCGCTCTATCTGCTGCTGAGATACCTGTGGTTACACCAGTTGTTGCTTCAATACTGATTGTAAAACCGGTTCCATAGGGTGATTTGTTATCTGAAACCATCATTGGAAGTTCCAGTTTATCGATCAGATCCGGACTCAAAGTCAGGCAAATCAGGCCTCGTCCGTGAGTGGCCATGAAATTAACCGCCTCAGGAGTAACAGCAGATGCTGCCATATAAAGATCACCCTCATTTTCACGATCTTCATCGTCAACGAGAATAACCATTTTACCGGCTTTAATGTCTTCTATAACTTCATCAATTGAACTAACAGCCATAACAATCAACCTATTTAATATTTTGACTTATTTATAAACGAGTATTTCATTTATTAGAAAAATCCATTTTCTGCAAGGAATGCTGGATTAATACCATTTCCGGTGCCTGGTTTATTGTCACCAGACTCTCTGGGAAGAAGCATCTTTTCCACATATTTACCTATAATATCCACTTCAATATTCACTTCACTTCCCCTTTTAAGCACGCCGAGAGTCGTAATCATAAGGGTATGGGGAATAATAGAAACCTCAAAGGTGTCCATGGTACAACTATTTACAGTAAGACTCACCCCATTAATGGTGATAGATCCTTTTTCAATAACATACCGACCAAATTCTTTTGGAAAACTAAAGGAGAACAGAGTGAAATCTCCCTTTGCCTGAAGCTCCCGAATGGTTGCTACGCAATCGACGTGGCCTGAAACAATATGTCCGCCAAGACGATCAGTTAACTGGAGGGCTCGTTCCATATTAAGCTTGCCACCCACATTGATGGTGCCAAGAGTTGTACGTGAGAGACTTTCAGGTGAAACATCAACTGTAAATTTACGTTTTTCTATATTGTAAGCAGTAAGACATACACCGTTAACAGCTATTGACTCTCCCTCTTCAGGGTTGGCAAGATCAAAATCAGCCAACAGGTCAAAGGCCATACCACCACCAGCATTACGTTTGGCGAGTAGTTTCCCGGTACCCTCTATTATTCCTGTAAACATTTGTTTTAAAGAATCACTTTAAGCTTCTGCTTCAAGCTCTTTTGCTCTTGTTTTAAATTTTTCTGCAATATTTTTATGCTTAAAATTACTATGAATGGAGGCAATGGTTCGATACGTATCGGCGGTTTTTAACTTGTCGCCCTGAGACAGATAAATGTCTGCAATGGTCTCCAAAGTAGCCACAGTTCCCTGCGGATTATTATTTGAATTATGAACGTCAAGCATATCAAAGCAGATATCAAGAGCCTTATCATTCTCATTAAGACCTCTATGAACAACAATGAGTTGCAGGGAAATGGCAAGCATACTCATCGGATCTTCAAAACGGTCACAGATTTCCCAGGCACGTTGGTAATGCTCTTTTGCCTTTTCAAAATCTCCTTTTCCGATACAGACATTCCCTAGCTGGTTAGAAGCATTTGCAATTCCGTCCTGATGTTTTTTCTCTTCATAGGCACGTAAAACATTATGAAAAGCTACTGCAGCCTGGGTAAAGTCTTCTACTTTTAAAAACTCTATTCCATCATCATACTCAGCCTGAATGGGATCAGAGGAACGTTTTTTTTCTTCTTTCTGACCAGCTTTTTTGATGTCAGCCAAGGGCTGTATATTACCTATCATATTTTTGTATCTCCTTCACTTGTCCTGCAGAGCAGGACAAAGCCCTTATATTTTTAATTTATACTTATATCGCTGTTTTTACTCAGTGGAACTAATCTGTTCCAATGCTATTTTTACCAGATCGGCAACAGTATATTCAACCGGTTTTCTATCTTCCCAAATCACAAGTTTTTCCTGATCATCGCTAAGCTCCATGAGCTGCGCACTTACCTCAGTCGCTCGTATACGACCTAAGAGTTGTACAACAAGGCCTCGCATCTCAGGTTTTGGATGTTGCAGGAAGTGAAATAAGTTGAAGAAAGGAGTCTCGCGGATCAAATCAGGTCTTTTAGCGGCTATTTTTGACAGGGCCCATATTACTTGCGCCTGCGTGGATTCGTCACCCATGTAATTCAACAGATGTCTTGTAAAAGCACCGAATATATCAGGACGGCTAGAAATCACTTCTCCAAGTGTTTCAAGCATACCCCATGGTGCAGCAGCCGAATCGGAACATGCTTCAAACATACGATGAATAAGCTCTGAAACCTGCCCTGGCATTTTGTTTGCAACACGCGAACAAACCTGGCCGATAATCCATGCAGTCTCCCATCGTCTGGCATCGTCTACATCATACAACAGACGTTGCAGAAGGCGAAGGGTCTTTCTGTTATCAAAACAGAGTGTTACCAGGATGTCGATGTCACCATTATCCCTGGCTTCTTTAACATTTTTTTTGGTAGCTTTCAGTTTTGTCCGTTTAGGGTCAAGCTGAGGTTCAGGAGTCGGCATCATCTCTGCAGCTTCATTTATAATCGGAGAGACAGCTTCGCGGGCAAGATCATCCTGCTTCTGTTTAACCCGCTTTGCAATTTCTGCAATTTCTGTATGAAGACGTACAAAATAAAGGACGCCTCGAACAGGGCGTCCATCGATATTTCGTGTATTCACTATCTGATGGGTTGTTTCATCATAATCTTCCACTCTGCCAGTCAGATAATCATCCTCTGGCATAAGGTCCCACGCAAAATCCCAATTGTCATTACACGCAAAAACCAGTGTCTCAACCATTGCCGATCCAATATTGTGACCAGTGGGATCACAGGTATAAACAGCCCCACATTCACAACGACCAACCTGGAACTCCTGCATTTTACGCTCAATTGCATCGGTGGCTCGCCCTACTTTCTGGCCACAGAATGGACACCAGGGAGCCGTGGTAATTTTTGTTTTTTTCATAACTCTATGCTAATTTTTCCTGAAGCCCTGCAATAAATTTGGGGTCAACTGAATATCCTAACTCTTTGGCTTTATCCACGTGACTCATGGCTTTGCTAAAGTCACCGCTGAAAAAAAGTGCTACGGCAAGATTATTCTGGCCAAGAGCTGAGTCCGGCTCAAGTTCCGTTGCCTTAGTGGCAGCTTTAAGAGCACGTTCGTCTTCACCCTTCATTGTGAGTACAGATGTAAGATTCATCCATACAGTGGCGAGTTTAGGATCATACTGGATGGCTTTTTCGTAGGAGGCAATTGATTTATCAAGTTCGTTGCGATGCTGCCAGATAAGCCCGAGGTTTGCGTGAGCTTGTGCTGAAGTATCAGGCTGAACTTTGATGGCCATTTCATTTAATTCCTGGGCTTTTTCCAGGTTTCCCTGACCAAAATAAATCGCCCCAAGATTGATCATAGGCTGATTAGCCTGCTCATCAAGTACAATACACTTTTCAAGACATTCGATTGCCTTATTGATATCGCCAGACTTCATATAAACAAGCCCAAGATGATGCCAGGTAACAACATTATCAGGATTTTGTTTACACTTTTTCTCCATCTCTGCGATAACTGTCGGCAGATCTTCTATCAAATCGTCTAAATTATTTTCTTCTGACATGATGTTCCTCTATTTCAATATGTTTTTAGATTATCACTTTTAAATGTAAAACTGGTATGTGACTTAATGCCAGGCGGCATAGCATTTGCTACTTCTTTCAAAGCCAAAGCGACTATACTATAGACACCATCTGCCGACATGCAAGAAGAAATATTGGAACCTCAGCACAACCATTGAAGCTATTTATTAAAACGTTCTTCACATGAAAGAGTTAATTCCTGCTGCTGCTCAGTTAAAATCCCTTTTGCCTCAATGACATCCTTTGCTATTTGGGCTGATAGCTCTTTAATCCCAGAAAATTTCTTCTCACCGCGTAAGAACCTCAGTAAATTCACTTTGATTGGTTTCCCGTAAATATCCTGATCAAAATCAAAGATATGTGTTTCAGCGACGAGGCGCTCTTCTCCAAAGGTGGGATTCACACCAATATTAAGTACTCCGCCATAGCATTTGCCTTCACAAATAACCTGACAGACATACACCCCCATCTTTGGGATCAAATCTTCCTTGTCCATATTCAGATTTGCAGTAGGAAAACCAATCTCTTTACCGCCACGCTGCTTTCCCAGTTGGACCTCACCCCGTATTTGATAATACCTTCCAAGGAGTTTTCTGGCATCTGCCATGCGACCTTCTGCAACCAGTTCCCGAACTTTTGTGGAACTCACAAGACAGTCCTGCTCGTAATGGGCATCCACCACCGTAACTGAGAACTCTTTTTCAATGCCCTGCTGCTTTAAGAAATCGATATTACCAACACGTCCCTTCCCAAAAGCATAATCATAGCCGACAACAAGCTCTTTTACCCCGATGGTTCCCCGTAAAATATCGTCAACAAAATGGTGCGCTGTTATACCGGCGAATTTCATGGAAAACGGTATAATGATCAGAACGTCGATTCCAGCATGCTCGATAAGTTCAGCCTTCTGATCACAGGTGGAGATGAGCTTTATCCCTTCCTTTCGCAATACCTGCAACGGGTGTGGATCAAAGGTTACAGCAACGCTTGTACCACTACTGCGATACGCACGTTGTACCACTTCACCAAAGAGCAACTGATGCCCCAAATGCACCCCGTCAAAATTTCCGATGGTTACACAGGCATGTGGAAATTGTTCTTTAATCTTGCCTAAATCTCTGTATATTTTCATTTGTGTATCAAATAATTATTAATAATTTTCT